>NZ_QTMM01000011.1:263124-265017 GCF_003635445.1 Parabacteroides sp. AF17-3
AGCGGTAAAGGTGCTGCCCGATTACAGCATCGTACACAAACAGGACTGGTTCATCAAAGAGAACTATGCGCCTGACATCCAAAAGGATGATTTGAGTTTCCTTTCCCGTTCCTTTGAACGGCATTTCAATGAAAGACCTTTCTTAAATCATACCTGCTACCTGTTCCTGACGAAAACCACAAAGGAACGCAGCCGGATGCAGAGTAATTTTTCCACCCTTTGCCGGGGTTTCCTTGTCCCCAAAGAGATAAAGGATAAGGAAACGGTTACAAAATTCCTCGAAGCGGTGGGGCAGTTTGAAAGCATTATGAACGATAGCGGTTTCATTACCCTTACCCGCCTGAACTCGGACGAAATCACCGGAACAAGGGAAACGGCGGGTATTGTGGAGAAATACTTTTCACTCTCACAGACCGATACCACCACACTGAAAGATATTTCACTGGGTGCTGACGAAATGAAGATTGGCGATGATATTCTTTGTTTGCATACCCTTTCGGATGCGGAAGATATGCCGGGCAAGGTGGGAACAGATACCCGCTATGAAAAGTTATCCACCGACCGGAGCGATTGCAGGTTATCTTTTGCTTCTCCGGTGGGCGTGTTGCTCTCCTGTAACCATATCTATAACCAGTACATCTTCATTGACGACCATACGGAGAACCTGAAACAGTTTGAAAAGATGGCTCGCAATATGCACTCGCTTTCCAAATACAGCCGTGCCAATCAGATAAACAAGGCTTGGATAGAGGAATATTTGAACGAAGCACATTCACAGGGGCTTATCTCCGTGCGATGCCATTGCAATATCATGGCATGGAGTGACGACCGGGACGAACTAAAGCATATCAAAAACGATGTAGGTAGCCAGCTCGCACTTATGGAGTGCAAGCCACGCCATAACACCACCGACACGCCGACCCTGTTTTGGGCGGGCATACCCGGCAATCAGGGGGACTTCCCGGCGGAAGAAAGTTTCTACACTTTTACCGAACAGGCTCTTTGCCTGTTCACTGAAGAAACGAACTACAAAAGTTCGCTTTCCCCTTTTGGTATCAAGATGGTGGATAGGGTCACTGGAAAGCCGTTGCACATTGATATTTCAGACCTACCCATGAAAAAAGGTATCATTACCAATCGCAACAAGTTTATACTTGGGCCGAGTGGTAGCGGCAAGTCATTCTTTACCAACCACATGGTGCGCCAGTATTACGAACAAGGGGCGCACGTCCTGTTGGTCGATACAGGAAACAGTTACTTGGGGCTGTGTGAAATGATTAACCGCAAAACACACGGGGAAGATGGAATATATTTCACTTATACCACCGAAAACCCGATAGCGTTCAATCCTTTCTATGTGGAAGATGGGGTATTTGATATTGAGAAAAAGGAGAGTATCAAAACGCTTATCCTGACCCTGTGGAAAAGGGACGATGAAGCACCCACACGGGCGGAAGAAGTGGCTTTGTCAAACGCTGTAAGTTCCTATATCGAACTGATTACTAAGGACAGTTCGGTTACTCCCTGCTTCAATACGTTCTACGAGTATGTGAAAACCGATTACCGGGAACACCTGCAAAAAAAGAACGTCCGGGAAAAGGATTTTGATATAGACAATTTCCTGAATGTATTAGAACCTTACTACAAAGGGGGCGAATACGACTACCTGCTGAACTCCGACAAGGAGCTTGATTTGTTACATAAACGCTTCATTGTCTTTGAGTTGGATAATATCAAAGACCACAAAATCCTGTTCCCGATTACTACGATTATCATCATGGAAGTGTTCATTAACAAGATGCGTAAACTAAAGGGTATCAGAAAATTAATATTGATAGAAGAAGCGTGGCTGTGACATGTAAGTCTTATGTGTGATTGTTTAACGTTCCATTC
>NZ_QTMM01000012.1:0-64067 GCF_003635445.1 Parabacteroides sp. AF17-3
CCTATTTACATTCTCTTGGACGAAATTTATTTCATGGATGTTTCATGATATATAGTTTTAAAATCAAGATTAAATTAAATGCAAGAAAACCCTGCAAGAGTTCTCCCGAATACTTGCAGGGTAATTAAGGTCTATTTAAATTATGTTGAATATACTATTCCAAAGCCGGTGCACTTGCCTTTGTCGGCCAGTAAGGATTCTGATACAAATTAGACGTTTCCAATTTTGAATCAGGAGAAGCTAATGTCAACTCAAGAACAGAATATGGTGATAAGTAATAAGCTTTTCTCCACTGATATCCATCCCAAACTTCATTGTTTTCTTTGATTACACGGTATGGGCGGATGTATTTGCTATCCTTTCTGTTTGAGATATTGGCATCCCCCTTGCCTTCAGCCTGTTCGATCAAGGCGGATTCGTCAGTCACGTTACCTTTCTCATCGACTTTCAAATAAGCTTCATCCTTATACATTTGCGTCCAGAAATTGACACCTTCAGGAATATATTTACCCATATTTTCAGGGAATAAGGCATCAAATGCTCTCCAACGGATCAAGTCGCCCTTTCTTCTTCCTTCGCCGATAAATTCACAACGACGTTCACGGCGAATGTTATACATAGTCGCATCCACTTTTTCGGAACCGGAATAAACTGCCCAGTCCGGTTCTTTTGAAAGATCGGTTGCTGCAATAGTCTTATTAAAATCAGGATCTATACCAGCACGTTCACGCAACTGTCTCCAATAAGATGCTGCCGTCCCATCAATTGATCCGTTTTTCAAATAAGAAGCTTCCAGATAGTTCAAATACGCTTCAGCGGCACGGGCTACTACAATACCGTTAGTTCCGCGTACGCCATTACGAATCTGTGAAAAATCATAGCAATAGTGTTTACGCTGACGGAACCCAGTACGGTCGCGGTGTTCGGTCAATGCCACAACTGTCGGTGCTTCAAAAAGATTTAATGAATCTTCATTGACTACAACAGTTGATTCACCAAACACGAACAACTGTAAACGTCCGTCGCGTCCTTCTTTTTGCAAATCAATTGTTACGTCACCTTTATATCCGGAATTGGCAGCATAGATCGGTAAACCGTTTTCCATCAGGAATGCATCTACATAACTTTTTGTCATACCGTTATTACCACCTTCCATGATATAAGCCATGAAACCATGTGTTATACTTAAGTCTGAATCAAACTGACGCCACATCAAGACTTCATCTAAAGAACTTGGATCAGGCATTGAAAACATTTCAAAATAAGGATTCCAACCGTAAATCTGGTTGATTGCCGGATTCAACACTTTTGTATTTTGTACCAGACTATGATTGTCTGCTACTTCTTTCGCTGCACTCATTGCTTCAGTCAGGAAGAAGTCGATTTCACTGTCGATGTTAAATGTTTTGCCTGCATTGTAAGCCATGTTCGCTCCCGGCCATCCGGATTCACCCGGTACACGCGGCGTACCTTTGTGGTATTTCTCGAATGTCGCTTCGTATAAAGCTACGCGCGATTTCACCAAAAGTGCCATTTCTTTACCGATACGCACCTTGTTGAATGCCGTACCCGGTTTTAACAAAGAGATGGCTCTGTCCAAATCTTCCAGAATAAAACGGGCTACTTCATTGCGGGGGGCACGTTTGCTGAATTCCACCAGTTCTTCTGTTTTATCTTCCGGTACAGTTGTAACGATGGGGAAGTCACCATAGGTGCACAGACGGTCGAAATAAGCAGTAGCTCGCAAGAAATAAATTTCACCTATATAATGGTTAATATCTTCCGTTGCACCGGAGATAACACCAGCTTCCTTCTTCGGCAATACTTGTTCAAGGAAGTAATTCATAGCACGGATCAGACTAAAATCAGGGCCACCAGAAGAAGGAACCAACCAACGATCTGCTGCAAAATAGCCTGTGTTGGCTTCACCTACTACCATATTGTCCGTATCACCGTCAACATTCAAAGGCCCGGCATTATAGGCTGCATCATTTGTTGCAATAAGAGAGGTGTAATAATTGATAGCATAAGCTCCCAATTCTTCAGCAGAATTAAAATATTGTGCAGGAGTAATGCTTGAAATCGGTTCCCTATCCAAAAAATCGTTACATGACGATGTCAGTATACCGCAAGCTGCCACTATAGGAAAAATATATATTTTTTTTAAATTCAGTTTCATAATCCTCATTATTTAGAAATTAACATTCAGACCTACAGAAATCGTTTTACACAGCGGATACAATTTACCGTCTCCCCAATCTCCACCTAATGTTTCAGGGTCAAATACACCGGTAATATCAGAAATAGTCAGTAAGTTATCTCCTGAAATATATAATCTGACAGAAGACATACCGGCCTTAGAAATCCACTGTTGAGGTAATGTATAACCTAACTGTATATTTTTCATACGGATATAAGCCGCATTCTGTAAGTATCCACTTTGACGTTGTTGGTTCTTACCTCCATCAAAGCTGGCACGCGGATAATAAGCGTTCAAATTAGCACCCAACGGATCATTTTCACCACGCCAGAAATCCCAGTGTTCTTTGAAACCGGCTGATTGCCACATACCACCGTTTGCCCCCCAGAAATACGGACCATCCAACCAATAATCACGTTTACCGATACCTTGGAAGAATACAGAAAAGTCAAAACCTTTCCAAGCTGCATCCAAAGTTAAACCGAAATTGTAACGTGGTGTACTATTACCGATGATAGAACGGTCACCCGGATTATCTACCGTATTACCGCCTGTGTTAACAACGCCATCACCGTTTAAATCTTTATACATCACATCACCTGGGCTCCAGCTCGATCCCCAACTCGGTTTATTGTTAGCCAAATGAGCATCCATCTGTTCCTGAGTCTGAGCAATACCCACAGTCGTATATCCCCAGATTTCATTCAACATTTTACCGCTGTAATGAGCGATATCTAATGATCTTGATTCATTCGGATATCTAGTTATCTTCTGTCTTGCATCAGACAAAACAAATTTAGCTCCATAACTAACATCACCT
This sequence comes from Parabacteroides sp. AF17-3, assembly GCF_003635445.1. NCBI lineage: Bacteria > Pseudomonadati > Bacteroidota > Bacteroidia > Bacteroidales > Tannerellaceae > Parabacteroides > Parabacteroides sp. AF17-3. Next base: position 3,021 of record NZ_QTMM01000012.1, read on the forward strand.
ATACGATCTCTCCATGAGAGTTCCAACTCAAAACCGTATGATTTCATATCTGAGTTATTGATTTTCGGAGGAGTTGTCCCTAAAACACTTGGTAATTCAGGAGCCGGTCCGATCATATCATACGTATAACGTGTAAAGTAATCAAATGATCCGGTCAAACGGTTATTCAATAAAGACCAATCCAAACCAACGTCCCAGGTTTCAACTGTTTCCCAGGTCTTCAATGAACTTACGATTGATGGTAATCCGGCTACATTCGGTTTCAAACCATTTACCAACCAACGGCCATTAGCTGTTCCTACCGGCATAGTCTGATAGAATGGGTACCAAGCATCATTTGTATCCGTATTACCCAACTGTCCCCAAGAACCTCTTACTTTTAATGTGCTGAAAATATCAGACAGACTACCAAAGAATTCTTCACGGGCAATATTCCATCCGGCTGATACAGAAGGGAAGAATCCCCAGCGCTGATCACCGATAAAACGGGAAGATCCGTCATAACGCCCGTTCAACTCAACCATGTAACGATCTTTGTAATTGTAGTTGATACGTCCGAAGAAACCGGCAACTGAATTTTCGGCTTTACCGCCACCCACTTTTTGTTCAGATGTAGTTTGATTTATTGTAGGTACTTCCGGAGAGATGATCTTATCTCCTTGTCCATAAAGATTATCTGTTCTCGTTAATTCGGCATTAAACCCAACCATCACTTTGAAGAAGTGATCATTGATTGTTTTCTGGTAATCCGTATAAATATTTGTTGTAAAATAATCTTCTGTATACCTGCTTTCCGAAATGCGACTGGCTCCCGGTGAATAAGAAGCTCCGCCATCCCAGCTTATGGCATAAGGTTGGTTATTAGCATCGTATGCATAAACTGGCAACACTGCCCAGTGCTGATTGTTTGTATGCGTACGCATATTCCCATCAATATTGATTGTCCAATCTTTGATCGGTTCGAATCTTAAACCCATTTGTTGAGTGTAATAATTCTTTTGCTGTGTCTGTACACCACCTTCTTCCATCTGGGTCAACTCCATACCTTCGGTTAAATGTCCATTATCATCATATACCGGACAGGTCGGCCAGCGGCGAGCAATATTATGGAAGAACAATCCCGTCATATAAGTCGGACGATCGTAATCTTCACGTGTCCATTTACTTGTATAATTTAAAGTAACCCATTTTGCCAATTGAGCTGTTATTTTAGCATCCAATGTGTATCGCTGGAAATTATCCGATCCATGGCGTATCAAACCATTCTGATCCAAGAAGCTACCACTGACACGGTAAGTCAGTTTTTCCGTACCGCCACTTACACTTAAATTATGCTCGTGTGAAGGCGCCCAATTACGATATACTTCAGCAAACCAGTCTGTATTAGCATTAGCCCCACTATACATTTCCCACTTATTTTGAGAATTGGGAGTAGAAACGGTTGTTATCTTACCAGCCTGATAATCCTGAATACGCTGCATGACATCAGCACTAAATACCGGACTCTGACCAGCATTGGCAGCTGCTGCATTAAAATATTGTGCAAACTGATAAGAATCCATCATTTCCGGTATCTGCAAAGCATCTGTGAAACGAACATTACCAGAATAACTTACGTTGGTTTTACCTGCTTTTCCACCTTTTGTCTTAATCAAAATCACACCAAACGATGCACGCGAACCATAAATAGAAGACGCTGCAGCGTCTTTCAAAACAGAAACCGATTCGATATCATTCGGATTGACAGTATTCATATTACCTTCAATACCATCAATCAATACTAATGGTTTCGAACCGGAACCGTCACCGATAGTACCAGCACCACGAATATTGAAATTCATTTCATTATCAAGCGTACCACCACCTGAATTTACAGAAAAGTTCAAACCGGGAACTACACCTTGCAAAGCTTGCGAAACATTCTGAACCGGACGAGATTCGAGCACTTCTGCATCCACCATACTGACCGACCCAGTTAAATTAACCTTTTTCTGTGTACCAAAACCTACAACTACCACTTCATCAAGTGTTTGTGTATCTTCCTTAAGTACAATTTTAATAGGGCTTTGTCCTGTGTACTTCACTTCTTGGGTAACATAACCGATAAAAGAAATTTGGATCAAATCCCCTTTTTTAACATGAGATAGTTCAAAATTACCATTCATGTCCGTAACAGTTCCATTTGTAGTTCCTTTTACGACAACAGAAGCACCGGTTACAGGCCCAAACTCATCTTCAATAGTCCCTGTAAGTTTGTCTGTTTGTTGAGTAATAGTTGTTGCTGCACTCACTTCCATAGCATGAAGTTGCCCTCCATAAGAAAAGGCTAACGAAAGCAACAAAACACCAACGGTTTGCATTTTTTTTAGCATAGCATTACTTTTAATTATTAAAACTAGGTTAACTATAAGGAATAACTTATGTTAATCAAAAGATTATAAACTTTGACGCCAATCATATTTATATTTGTTTTTATATTAGTTCTGGTAGAACTCAGTCCTTATTTTTCAATACCCACAAAGTTTACAAGCCTGTTTCATTTACTTTAAAAACGTATGATTAGATTTTATTATAAAAGCTGATTTTCTTTTTGTTTTTTAAATATACCTTCTGTTGCTATTTTATTTTTTAAATATTTGAAAGGTTAAAATGTGATATATTTAAAAATAATATATATATTTGCACCGAAAACAAAAATAGTTCTACCAGAACTATGGTATTCCTTATTATATTCTATCTCTTGAAATTTCAGGGCAACCGCACCAAATTGTTTGAAAAGCCAACAGCAAAGACTTTTGGAGATCCAAAAAGCCCTCGTTTTTAGAAAAATCTATCTCCCAATGGAGTTTTATAAATTTACTTTCACCTTTCACCGTCTATAACATATTATAAAGCAGGTAATTGCAGTGAAGAAAGAGTGAGGGGTGAAAAAACGGAGATGTTTGTCACGAGCATCATACCAGTTTAGGAGGGATGAGTTCCTGGCTATCCAGGCGAGAATATATTGCACGATTACGAAAGAAAGGAGTGGAAAATATGCATTTCCCCACTTTTCCCATGCCTATGGGGATTTTTCCCCACAAGCATGGGGAATATGCCCCACCAATATGGGGAAAAGTCCCCACTATAGTGGGGAAATCTCTAACTTATCCAGCAATACATCATGTTCCACACCTTACGACATAAGAGGGGCAAACATCCCTTCCAATAAAAATAAAAACTAATACTATCTTAATATAATACATAACCCGACATTTAAGATATGTAAAATTATTATTACAACAACCACATCACATAAATATTGATTTTTAAGCATTACAAACATTCAGTTATTATCACTTCTTTATTAAAAAAAGGCACTGCTTTCACAAGCAACGCCTTTCTTTATATAACTAACCTGTAGAAACAAATTACATTCTATTTACTACAAACTAATTAGCATTCATGGTATTCTTTCCTAGCTATCGCAGTAGAAAAGATAATATTCATAAAGTTAACATAAACTAGTATCTTCTATAAAAATCCCAATAACATCATTTGTAATCATTGTCAATATTTTGTTTGGTGAAACAAATGTACATATTTTAAAATTAAATTCACAAATAATGGAAATCTGGTATTATAATAGAGAAGTCCAGCCTTATTTATCTTTTTGTCAACTTATTTTAGGACGGGAGGAAAGACGCGAACAAACACGTGCTGACTGTGAAAAAAATCACAAAATAAGGTATCCCTTACATATTAATAACTAAGATATACAAACACGGCTTGCAACATTCCGCAAATGCCAGTATCTTTGTAAATTATTTATTAAATAAAATGGGAAGACGCTCAGGTTACAAAGACACAAATCTCAAAAAAGCCCCTCGCGGACGCAAAGTAACGGTGAAGGAAGAGAATACATTGCTCCCTTTCCTGTTCGCATTGCTAAGTGAACAGAGCAAAAGTTCCGTCAAGGCTTTACTCAGCCACGGACAAATCTTGATAAACGGGAAGGTTACCTCCCAGTTCAACGCTCCTTTAGTGCCGGGAGACGAAGTCGAGATCAGTTACGAACGGGGAAAGGTGGAATTCAGCAACCCCTTGTTACATATTGTCTGGGAAGATGACGACCTGATCGTTGTCAATAAGAAAAGCGGGCTCATGTCCGTTTCCAGCGACCGTGTAAAGGAACGTACCGCTTATCATCTGCTCAGCGATTACGTCAAGAAGAATGATCCCCGGAGCAAGATTTTTGTCCTCCACCGGCTCGACCGGGATACTTCGGGACTGATGATGTTTGCCAAGAACCAACGGGTGCAGAAAGCATTGCAGTCGAACTGGAACTCGGCCATCACCCAACGTTCTTACGTTGCCGTAGTAGAAGGCCGCCCAGAGAAAGACCATGACCTGATCGTCTCGAACCTAGTTGAAAATGCCAAGATGCAGGTATATGTAACAGCCGAAGGCGACGGAAAGGAAGCCATCACCCGTTACCATGTGCTGCACAGCAACGGCCATTATTCTTTACTGGAACTCGACCTGGAGACAGGACGTAAAAACCAGATACGTGTCCAGATGGAATCTATCGGACATCCCATCGCCGGCGATTATAAGTACGGCGCAGATACTGATCCCGCCGGACGGCTGATGCTTCATGCCCGACGGCTCTTCTTTATTCATCCGGAGACAGGGGAAGAAATGCGTTTCGAAACACGTATCCCGGATGCTTTCGTTTCATTAGCTAAATAAACTAAGACAGAAATATAGACATAGTATGAAGAAACTCTTTAGTATCTTATTGCTGGTGTTCGTAACACTGGCCGTACAGGCTCAAATTCATCAGCCTGTCAAGTGGAAAATAAAACTGGAGGACTCCAAAACTGCCGAAAAAGAAATCGTATTCACCGCCACCATTGAAAAAGGCTGGCATCTGTACGATATGAACCTGCCCGAGGGGGGACCTGTTTCAACCTCGTTTACTTTTGAGACACTCCAGGGGGCCGAACTGATCGGACAACCGGTATCCAACATTAAGCCGACTGTCGTTTACGACGAACAGTTTGCCATGGACCTCCGTTGGTTCCCCGGTGCCGTAACCTTTACACAAAAGGTAAAAATACTCGACCCGAAGAAGTTTAAAATCGAAGGGGAAGTCGAATTCATGGTCTGCAACGACGAAACCTGTTTGCCACCCGACCGTGAGAGTTTTGCTTTCGACAGTAAAAACACGAAACTGACATTGCCTGCCGAAGCGCCTGTCGTGGAGAAAGAAGATGTTACAAAAGAACAGCCGGATACAAACCTCGTAGTGGAAGAAGGAAAAACCCTGACAACACCCGACCCGATTGCAAAAGAAGAAAAAGTAATCGTCAATCCGGAAAAGATAACCAACGCATTAACGAACGATGCTGCTTTATGGACACCGGTTATCGACGAGTTGAAAGCCTTTGGCGATACGACCGTTACGGCAACCGATACCTCCTGGCTGTTCATCTTCTTCGCCGGATTCCTCGGCGGATTGATTGCCTTGCTGACACCTTGCGTGTGGCCGATGATCCCGATGACGGTTAGTTTCTTCCTGAAACGTACGAAAGACCGGAAGAAAGCGATTCGCGATGCACTGACATACGGCTTGTCCATTATTGTAATCTACCTGGTGATGGGATTACTTATCACGGGTATTTTCGGGGCTAGCGCACTGAATGACTTATCGACGAACGCTATATTCAATATTATATTCTTCCTGTTGCTGGTTGTATTTGCCATTTCGTTCTTCGGAGCATTTGAAATGGTTCTACCTGCTTCATGGACAACGAAACTGGATAGCAAAGCGGATTCTACCACTGGTATATTGAGTATCTTCTTTATGTCGTTCACCCTGGTACTGGTATCTTTCTCCTGTACCGGTCCGATTATCGGAACATTGTTGGTTCAGGCTGCATCTATGGGAACGGCAGTCGGTCCGGCTATCGGAATGTTCGGGTTTGCATTGGCACTCTCTATTCCGTTCAGTCTGTTCGCCATCTTCCCGAATATGTTGCAAAGTATGCCTAAATCAGGCGGTTGGCTGAACTCCGTAAAAGTAGTACTTGGTTTCCTTGAACTGGCTTTGGCTTTGAAGTTCCTTTCCGTAGCCGACCTGGCTTACGGCTGGCGTTTGCTGGATCGTGAAGTATTTATCGTGTTATGGATTGTGATATTCGTTCTGTTAGGTTTCTATCTGCTGGGCAAAATCAAATTCAGCCACGACAGCGATGTGAAATATGTATCTGTTCCGCGTCTGTTTATGGCAATCATTTCATTCGCATTCGCAGTTTATATGGTACCCGGACTTTGGGGTGCTCCGCTGAAATCGATCAGCGCCTTCGCTCCTCCTTTGTACACACAGGATTTCAGCCTGTATGATGATGAAGTCCATGCAGCCTACGACGATTATGAAAGCGGCATGGCCAAAGCCAAACTCCTAAATAAACCGGTGATGATCGACTTTTCCGGCTTCGGTTGTGTAAACTGCCGCAAGATGGAAGCATCCGTCTGGACAGATCCGAAGGTGAAACAGATACTCGAAAACGATTATGTACTAATCACCTTGATGGTAGACGACAAGACTAAACTGCCGCATCCGATCGAAATCGAAGAACATGGCAAAGTCCGCAAACTGAAAACAATCGGCGATAAATGGAGTTATCTCCAGCGCAGTAAGTTCGGAGCCAACGCACAGCCTTTCTACATTCTGCTGAATGACGAAGGCAAACCGCTCGGCCCGTCTTATGCCTTCAACGAAGATGTATCGAAATACATACAATTCCTTGAAAACGGATTGAAAACGTTCAAAGAACAAAATAAATAATTAATCAATGTGCCGATATGCCAATGTGCCAATTAAGAAAGCTCCTGTACCGACAGAGTTTCTTCATTTTCACATTGGCATATCGGCACATTAACTTATTGGCATATTATTACAATGTCTACGAAACAAGAAAAAATGGAAGCCTTCGGGCAACTGCTCGACATTCTGGATGAGCTTCGGGTGAAATGTCCCTGGGACAGGAAGCAAACAAACGAGAGTCTGCGTACCAACACAATCGAAGAAACATACGAATTGTGCGACGCAATCATGAAAGACGATAATAACAATATCAAAAAAGAGTTGGGCGACCTGCTCCTGCATATCGTCTTCTATGCAAAAATAGGCGAAGAGAAAGAAGCCTTCGACATCAAAGACGTATGCGACAGCCTTTGCCAGAAGCTCATCTTCCGCCATCCGCATGTATTTGGTGACGCATCCGCCGATACGGCCCAGAAAGTAGAACAGAGTTGGGAACAGATAAAACTGAAAGAAAAAGGTGGCAACAAAACCGTACTGGAAGGTGTCCCCGCTTCCCTCCCGTCTGTCGTAAAAGCCCACCGTATCCAGGATAAAGCCCGCAACGTAGGTTTCGATTGGGAACAGCGCGACCAGGTATGGGATAAAGTTCATGAAGAGTTTACCGAACTGAAGGCCGAGATCGACAAAATGGATGCAGATAAGATGGAAGGTGAATTCGGAGACCTGTTCTTCAGCCTTATTAATGCCGCCCGCTTATATAAGATCAACCCGGATAACGCATTGGAACGCACGAACCAGAAGTTTATCCGCCGTTTCAACTATCTGGAAGATCATACCATCAAAGAAGGACGTTCACTGAAAGAAATGTCTTTGGAAGAGATGGATAAGATATGGGATGAAGCCAAATCGAAAGGTTTATAAAAAACAAAAGGGGAACCGACATCACGTCGCCACCCCTCCCTTAACTTAAACGCCAAAACTAAATCTAAACAAAAAACACAAATAATGATAATATTTTATTTTTTCTTGTTTTCATCTTTCCTATCGTCCGGTCCTTTCATAAAATTCCGTGCAAACTTATATTCTGCCCGCCGGTATTTATAAAGTTTCTCAGGCGATAATATCTTTTTGAATTTCTCGTAATATTCTTTTTCCAAAGCCGCTTCCTTCATCTTCACTCCGAGACATTCATCATTCACTTTCGAATAATCGGATTCAGTCGGTGGATTCTTATGCTTCAGATCCTTCGTCAGCTTACGGCATTCACGGCCAACTTCGAACATTTTTTGTTGTAACTCATTACACAACGGTATAAAAGCTGCTGCTTCTTCCGGTGTCAAGCCTACTTCAGCTGTAATGAAAGCATTTCGCTTTGCCAGAAAGGCCTCCTTATCAAAATGTCGATGTTGTTGTTTTTCTCCCTGCGCCAACACTTTCGAAGAGAACAAAACTGAAATCGCCACAAATGTAATAAAAAATATTTTGCTCATACAACTATTATTACAAAAATATGCTAATAACTTCTTTTTTTCGTCAATTTATTCGTAATTGCCCAATTCTTCTGCTAAAAGATAATCCGTATATTGGGCCTCCAGATACTCCAGGTATTCTTCATTCTCTGCTTCCATGATAGCAGTTTTTACTTCCGATGCATCTTTAGACTGTACTAACAATGTATCAGACTGGCTCTTTTCACCGTCGAAACCGACTATTGCTTTAAAGAACAACCCCAGTCCGGCAAATACAGCAGCCATATACAACCACGGACGGGCACGGTCCATCATGGAGACCTTTTTCGCCTCAGCCTTCGGTTTATCAGGTAACTGGCTCATTATATTAGCCGTGAGATCCTTCATATACCCGTCGGGCACAGTAAAAGGATTCTTTCCTTTAAAACGTTCCAGATTGTTTTGTTCTTTTTCCATACACTTCCGTTTTAATACACCTTTGACGAGCTTCGCCCCAAAAGGTTTAAATGTCTTTTGTTAAAAACTCCTCGACTTTTTTGACTGCATGATGATAAGAGGCTTTGAGGGCGCCGACAGAGGTTCCCAGAATATCCGACATATCTTCATACTTCATCTCGTCAAAGTATTTCATGGTAAACACCAAACGTTGTTTCTCCGGTAAAGTGAGGATGGCATTCTGCAATTTCAGCTGTGCCTCGTCACCGTCAAAATAGTCATCTCCCTTCAGACGTTCCAGCAAAAAGACATCGGTATCGTCGATCGAGACGTTATTCATATTCCGCTGGCGGTTCAGGAAAGTAATACATTCATTGATGGCAATCTTATACAGCCAGGTAGACAACTTCGCCTCTCCCCGGAAATAATCGATATTCGTCCAGGCCTTCAGAAAAGTATTCTGCAAAAGATCATTTGCATCGTCATGGCTCAGTACCATCTTTCGTATCTGCCAATATAACTTTTCCCCATAAAGATTCACCACCCAGGCAAAAGCATCCCTTTGCCGGGCCGGATCCCGTAGTTGTTCTACGATTTCATCTTCCGTATATTGCTGCATCCTCTCCATATTTGGCTCAAATATACAAAAAAGTACGGATATAAAAAAAGCGGGCAACTTTACAGTTGTCCGCTTTTCGGAAGTGCCCAGAACAGGACTCGAACCTGCACGCCTCGCGACACACGCACCTGAAACGTGCGCGTCTACCAATTCCGCCACCTGGGCATTTCATTACTTTCAGGTAAGCAATCTCTCGTGATTGCGGTGCAAAGGTAGTGTTTTTTTTTATACTGCAAAATATCTATGCTGTTTTTTTCCTATTATTTGAATTTTCAGTTTTTATAGTCAATATTCATTGTCCGTGTTCCCATGATAGGAACACAGACAATCTTCGTTTATTCTTCCGGATTCTCCCAAACGACATCTACTAAATTAACCGTATGATTACCAGTTTTATCAGTTATGGAAGTTCCAAGATTCAGATTTAACGGCCAATAAGCATTCAAACCGTCTTCTGTCCCACTAAAATCACAATTAATATCCGCAGCAACTTCTTCTGCCGTACGTACATCTTTCCATAGACTTAAATCCTGAATATATCCTCTCATATAACGATCAGAATAAGATGGAGCCGTACCTGCCTGCAAATCAGCGTTCGGAGTTACCTGTAAAGTACCACAAGATGAGTTACCAACCTTTTTCCCATCCAGATACAAAGCTATTCCGCCACCCTTCTGGTAAGTTGCAGCCACATGATACCAACGGTTCAACTCTAAAGAAGAAGTCTGACAACCAGTCCAGTTACCATCGTTAATATAAAACTGTATAACATTTCCACTACTTCTGAGCATCCAACCCGAGTTACCACTCTCACAAGAAATAACATTCTGATCACCACCGGCAAATTCGTTATATTTCACCCGACACTCTATAGAAAAACTTTCCGTCACATTCCAATCGCCGACTGGTCCCAAATTCATTTTAGAACCTAATCCGAAAAGAGGAACACCTGCTTTTACCGTATTAGCATAAAAGGCAGCAATAGCATCATCCAATATCTTCAATGCATTGGTATAGGCTTCATCCGATGATGAATTCTGAAGGATAAAATAGGCCCAATCAATACGGGTTTGTAAAATGTCTTTAGAACCCGGAGCTATACAACCTTCCTCATTTCCTTCCACCGACTCAGAGATAGAAGTTTCCGCTTTTTGAATACATTCGATCAAACCACTTCGGGCTAAAGAGTCATCCTCATCCTTACACGACAAGCAAATCAACATAAGGCTTGCCAAAAATATCATTGATATATACTTTGTTCTCATATAAATACATTTTTAATAACCATCATTCTGACCCAGCGTCGTCCAATCGGGCATACCATCAAATTGAGTCTGTGGTATCGGACGAACCTTATGAAAATCTTTTATATTACCTGCTGCATCCGGATTGTAAAGCTTAATATGATCAACCAGCTTACCTAGGCGCTTCAGATCAAACCAACGCTGAAACTCTCCAGCCAGCTCCCTTCCACGTTCATCCAGAATGAAATCGACAGTCATATCTTTTTCCGTTACTTCCATTTCCTTTTCATGACCGGATTTCGTAGCGCGGCTTCTAATTGTCATGATATCCCGAGCAGCACCCTGCAAATCTTTTTTCGTTGTACTTCTGATTTTCGCTTCTGCACGGATCAAATACATTTCAGCTAAGCGTAATACAGGATAATTTCTATCTGAATTGGTCGACATATCACCCGGACGTGTCTGATCATCGAATTTTGTCATACCGATAAATGTTTTACGATCGGTCGGAATACCTTTTGCATCATACAAGTCATTTACATCGAAAGCAGTATAACATTTTGCCATACGTACTTTTTCCTCTGCAGAGATCGGATCAATACTCAGATATAATGCCGTATCCTTATACAAGGTCTGCATATTGGGAAATGCCGAAGTATCATCAGTCGGATCATTATACAACCATACCCACTGATGTAAGTCGGACCAGCGCAAATCAGCCTCATGATTAAATAATGATATATAATATAATGTAGGAACTGCACCACAGCCACCATAACCAGTCCAACCGCATTCTGTTTTCACACCGGCAAAACGGTCGATAAACATGGCAAAATGTTGCCAGTAATAGCTTGGTTGTTTAAAAGACTCGTCTTCCACAAACTCTGTTGTCCAGATAAACTCTTTATTTCGTTTACTGTCATCCCATAAATCTTTCAGGGAAGATGAAAGTTCCAAACCATAAGAACCATCAATAACCTGCGACGCCATATCGGCTGCCTCATCCAGCTGTTCATTATAAAGATACATACGAGCTAAAAATGCTTTAGCAGAAGGCATATCTATACGTCCATATTCGGAAGTCCGCCGATCCGGTAACAGCTTGACAGCCTCTTCCAATCCCGAAATAATTTCTTTGTAAAAATCCGCACGGGGCGAACGACTAGCCGTCATCCCTTCATCCACATCCGTCGTACGAGGCAGATATGTATCTCCCCATGTTTCAGTTATTATCCAAAGGAACATAGAACGCATAACCATCATTTCCGCTTTATACTGATCTTTTTCCGCTTCATCGGCAAAAGGCGTACTGTCTATCGTTTCAAAAAAAAGATTGATATTTGCCATCGCCTTATAGCAGTGGTTCCACAACCAGGACACATTTCCGTTTGTTGCATCCAAACCATAATAATCACAGACTCCCATATCCGTAAAATTCCCTCCCCGAAGGAACAGGTCTGCCCCATGTTCTGTAAAAGCAGGCCATTGCCCACCACCGCCATACAGATTGTTTATCTTTGTATAGGACTGATACACCAATGCTTTAATACCATTCTCCTCACCAAAAATATCAGTTGTAGATCCGTACGATTCTTCTTTTAAAAAGTCTGAGCACCCTATTGTAGACATACATATGGCTACCAAACCCAATATAAATATTCTTTTCATACTTATTCGTTTATTATTAGAACTGAAGATTTACGCCAAAAATATAAAATGCTTCCCACCAGGAAATACCACCGGAATTTATGAACTTGCTATAATGAACAGGATCATTTGCCGTTGCATAAACACGTAGTTTTTTTACTACACTTTTATCATTGAACAATGTTTTCGGTAATGTATAACCGACTGTAATATTCCTGATATTAACATAGTTATTTTTATGATAGCCCACTGCACTCAGATATTTAACACTTTGACCGGCTACCGGACGAGGATTACAATTAGTCGGATTTTCCGGAGTCCAGTAATCAACTTTCACCGTATTCCAACGTCCCATTTCTGATGACCAGAAATCTGTACTATAAGTATCTCTCGCCAAAGCTCCGAATTCACCATAACAATCTACTGAGAAATCCAGGTCTTTCCATCGTCCATTGATCTGAAGTCCGCCAACCCAGTCAGGTCTGTTCGTACCCAGAATCATACGGTCATTCCCATCAATCTTCCCATTTCCATCCAAATCAGCCACTTTCACTTCACCCGGTTTCTGTCCGTAAAGTGCTGCAAGGCCCGCTTCTTCTTGTTGCCAAATACCCACTTGCTTATAATCGTAGAATACACCATTTACCGGATAGCCAACAAAAAGTCCGTTATTGATATCCTCTTTCATCTCAGGATCCTGAAGGCGAACCAATTCTTCCTTATTTCTATAATAAGTAAGCGTCGCCCCCAATTCTAAATCTTTTTTCTTAACAGCAATCCCCGACAAAGAAATCTCCAATCCCCGGTTACGGGTATCTCCCACATTATCCCAGGCACGGTTAAATCCTGTCGTATAAGGAAGTGTTTTCAAATAAAGCAAATCAAAACTTCTGGAGTCATACCAGTCAACAGATCCGTAAATACGCCCATCCAGAAAACCGAAATCCAATCCGATATCAAGCATCTTATTCTTTTCCCATTTCAAGTCGGGAGTCGGACGGGTATCAGGTTCCAGACCCGGATAATTAATTTCACCGGATTCTGTTTTAAAGTTGGCATATGTACCATAAAGAGTTCCGGCTGTCGCATAAGCAGCAATTGCATAATTGCCTGTCAAACCATAACTTGCTCTCAGTTTCAGGTTAGTGATCCAATCGATCGGCTTAATGAAATCTTCCTCAGAAATTCTCCAGGCGAGGGCTCCTGACGGGAAAGTTGCCCATTTATGCCCTTCTGAAAGCTGGGAAGCCCCATCTCCTCTGACTGAAAATGTCAACATATAACGATCATTATAATCGTACTGTACACGTCCAATATAAGATACCATCTGGGAGCGGGTAAAACTTGAAGACAATGTTTTCGAATCAACCAGACGCCCCATGTTATACCACAAATAAGCAGGAGATTCCTGTTCTTTACCCGACATACTCGAGTTAACAGTTTGCCTGTTCTGCATCTCCAGTACTCCGGATAAATTAATCGTATGTTTCTTTATGTCCAGCTTATAATTCAGAATATTATTCCACACCCAGTCGGCTTGCCGATTATTAGTCATACTGGCCACATTCCGTGTATCCTGATAAGAAACGCTTCTTTCATCATAATAATATCCTCTGGAAGAGAAAGCCGGATTATAGGCAAAATTCGTATTATAAGTAAAGTTTTTTGCCAGATTGATCTCTGCAAAAATCCTGAAAAAGATCTTCCATTCTTCCGTTTTATCCTTGTAGACTTCATCGCTTTCATTCAGATACGGATTCTTTACAAAAGGATCGCCAAACGGGTAGGTATTGTAAGAACCATCAGCATCCCTCACCGACGTCAACGGAGACATCCTGATTACCGTACCGAACACATCCGGTTTATCATTTTTAATTGTATAATAAGCACGGTTAGAGATTCCGACTTTCATAAAAGGCAATACCTGATGAGATAAATCGGTAGTCAGGTAAAAATTATTGTAGTTATTATTTTTATAACGACTATCGTCATTCCGGTAATTAAATGAGATTTTATACTGAGTTTTGTCATTTCCTGAAGAAATAGTAACCAGATGGTTGGTCCAGAAACGTTTCCGGTTAAAGTATTCGCCCGTCCAGTCCGTATTCATTTTTCCCATATTGGACAGTTCTGCTCCGGAAAAAGCTTTAGCATCATCAGCTTCGCTGTTCCATGTTCCGGCAGCTCGGTATGCTTCACGTTTGAATGCAATATATTCATCTGCATCCATCACTTCGAAAGAGCCCCAATCATTTACTCCGACTCCGGCAAACCCATCATAAGAAACAATCGTTTTACCTTTCTTCGCCTGCCGGGTTGTAACCAGAATTACGCCATTAGCACCTCTTGCCCCGTATATAGCGGTAGAAGAAGCATCCTTTAATACATCAATCGATTCAATATCACCGGGATTTATTGAAGCCAGCGTTTCATTATAAGGTATCCCGTCCAACACAATCAACGGGTCATTACTGGCATTTCGGGAACGTGTTCCACGGATTCGAATGGAACTACCATCCATTCGTATACCCGGAACTCCTACAAGGCTGGTCGTAATATCGTTGGCTGGTATTCTGCCAATCTTTTCTGAACTGATAGAGGCCACCGAACCTGTTATATCTTTACGTTTCATAGAAGTATAACCTGTGACAACAACATCTTCCAATCCGATAACGTCTTCCGCCATCACAATGTTGATCTCAGTACGACTTCCAATTGTTACCTCCTGGGATAACATTCCTAAATAGGAAAAGACTAGTATGTCTTTGGGATTCAGATTAGCAAAAGAGTAAGCGCCTTCCTCATCAGTAATGGTTCCGGTTGTACTCCCTTTTACACTAACATTGACACCAAACAAGGGCTCCCCATTAATATCTTTTACGATTCCAGACACATAATTGTCTGTTTTTAACACGGGGGGGGGGGTTAACATATGTTTTGATTCCGCAGCAACCGGCAGAACCAAAACCGACATGACTAGAATCATTGGAATTTTCATTCTTCGATTCAAATCCTGAACGAAAAGTTTAGACAATTGATTAACTTGTTTCATACTCTTTATTTTTAATTAGCAATAAATATTGTTAGATAAGAAGATTATATTATTTATATCACAAACCACGCATATTAACACAAGGCAACAAATACAAACATATAACAACATATTCAAACCTTTTATATCTGTCATAATATTTATCCGGGATTAAAGCCTACTACGAGTGCTCTCCCCTTTTATTTAAAGACAAAGTAAAAGATTCCATTTTACAAATTCATAATAAAATACTCCGATATTCTTATATTATCTTACTATATTATTAATTAGAATTTAGTTAAATAAATCAGACTACCGCTCTATTCCCCAGGAATAATCCGGTGTCGGTCCCATTTCTAATGTGAGAGTACCTCCTTTTAACAATTCGGAAGCCGGAAAACGGAAAGACTGGAGTTGCTTGCCATTCAGAACAGCACTCTGAACATATTTATTGACACGGGAAGCATTATGTGCTTCTATCGTAAATGTTTGCCCTCTGCCAAAACGTTCACCCAAATCAATGACAACCTTTTCATATAACGGACTAGCGATCTCATAAACAGGCTCGATGCTACAACCACCATCTGTCTGGAAGAGCCCTAGAGCAGCCATCACAAACCAGGCACTCATTTGTCCCTGATCTTCATCTCCCAGATAAGCATTTGCCATTCCGCCCCCGTAATAACGTTCAATTATAGAACGACTCCATTTCTGAGTTAACCAAGGTTGTCCCACCCAGTTAAACAAAAAGGCAAAATGCATGGACTGTTGATTTCCCTGGACTACCGGATAATCCCAGTACTGATCGTTGGGTGCATTGTAACGCCAAGGTTCACTCGCTCCGAATCCCCATTGAAGACGTTCAACAAAACGGTCTTTTCCTATCATTTCAGCCAAAGCCGGAACATTTTGGGGAACAAAATAAGTCAATTGCCAGGCATTTCCCTCCACATAATGATGGTTCGCACCTGAATGGAAAGGATCAAAATCTTTACTCCAACTTCCATCACTATTCCGCATTTGAGCATAACCGGTTTCCGGATTTATCGCATTTTTCCACCACGAACCCCGTTCTGCAAATAGTTTAGCATCCTCCTCTTTCCCCAATGCCTCAGCCAGTTGAGATACTGTCCAATCGTCATAAGCATATTCCAGTGTATTAGAAAAACGTCCGAGGTCTGCCGGAACATACCGGTGTTTCAGATAGGGCATCAAATCACGATTTCCCGCATAACCACCACAGACTTTCTGACTCGGGGTAGTCTGCATCTTTTTAACAGCAGCAAAAGCTTTTTCTCCGTCAAAACCACGAACACCCATTTGCCAAGCACTGATAATCAAAGGTATTTCATGTTCTGCGACCATTACCGGAATATATTCCATGCCAGCAGGACCTTTAGCCAACCAACCATTCGCATCATACATCGCCAATTGTGACTTTACCCAACGATTACTCCACTCCGGCGTCACCAGATTCCAAAACTGATTCAGATTCCAGAACGTATTCCAAAAAGCATCACATCCCAAAGCCACATCATCCGGATCTGAAAACCGACGGACCTTTTCATCGGCAGATACCCATTCTCCGTTTACATCGCTCCAGATATTACGGCTACACAATGCCCGATACATATTAGTATAAAAACGCACCTTCTCCAAACGGTCATTTGTCGAGATCAACACACGGTCAAACAAATCGTTCCATACATTTACCTGATTATTCCGGACCAGATCAAACTGCCAGCCAAAAGGTGAACTGATTTCTTTCTCCAGATTTTCAGCAGCATTTGCTATACTGACCAGAGAAATACCTGAACGCGCCTGTACTACCGGTGATTTTTTGGCATCAAACTGTAACCAGACACCGGCATTCTTTATATTTTGGGTTGCCAGATGTTCCGTCTTTTCCCTCTTCTCATTGATCCAACCACCCATCGATTCTATAGGCTGGTCAAACTCAATCACAAAATGAAGGGTATATTCCTGATCTGCATCAGAACTCCATACATATTTAGACAACTGATGACTGTAACCCTCGATACGAGTATCGCTGACTTTTTTTATTTCAACATCCTCTAATTGGTAATCATATTCAGCCGGGATATGCAGATCAACCAAGACCCGGGCACTATCCTTATCGGAAGGAAAAGTATATCGCTGAAAACCGCAATGAGTCGTGGCAGTCAACTCAGCTCTAATACCATAATCCGTAAGGTCTACCTTATAATAACCCAAAGGAGCTTCTTCCGTCAGTTTATCTATCCGGGAACGATAGCCTGAATCCGGGTCAGTTTCATCACCGACAATCGTTTGTAACGGTCCATTCGTCGGCATCATACCCAGCCCTCCCATCGTCCATTCGTGTATATGGCTAAAACATCCTACGCTCTCGAAAGTAGGCTGATATCCGGCCTGCCAACCGGCATTCTGATTATCAGGACTCAGTTTTACCATTCCGAAAGGCATCCAGGGACCAGGTGCAATCATCCAACGGGAATGGGCTGTGCCAATACGAGTATCTACATACCGGGCTAAAGTCTGAAGAGGCTGAGGCTTACGTTCCACCTTTCCTTTCTGTAATAATTTACCATCTGCCCGAACCTCGAAAGTACTGATCTGCGAAGATGCAACAGCCGGCATCGGAACTTCCAGGCAATAACGTGCTGTATCCAGCACAGTTGAAAATATCTCTTTTCCATCCAATTCGACAGCAAGAGCCGGCTGTCCTTCCAAATGTTCCACATCAACGAGCAAGGGCTGCTTATTTCCACTATCGGTAGCCACTTCATAATCGGCAGCCTTTACAGAACGAACGAATGCTTTTTCCGGATTCACCAACCGCACACGTGAAGGACCTTGCAAACCGACATGATCAAACAAAAGCCACGAACCTTCCAATACGGAAAGCGTGATGCTGTTTCCTCCCTCACGTAATACTCCTTTCTTCACCGGAATAGACAGATGAATAGGTTTCGCCTGACTCATATTCCCTGTAATAGAAGCATCGCTTCCTCCTGAAGTCAATTGAATCTTCTCTTCCTGACTATTATTAATCAAGACTTTTAACAAAGGAGGTTTATGAGGAGAATTATCAGCCAAATCAACGATCAACGACCACTCCCCTTTTTCCGGAATATTTTCCAATCCGAAAAGAATATTCACGTCATGTGTCCTTAAACCTGCGGTAGACCAAGTTCCGCCCCATTGATCGGCCGGACCGGGCAAAACATAAGGGAATGATTTTTTTACATCACTCTTCCCGACCAAGAAATATCGATCCTCAAAACCAAAGTCATTAGCCAGAAAATCTTTATACCGATCTGGTCCCAATGCCAATTCAACAGTAGAACTATCAGGGACACCTATATTCCAAATCTGTCCCTTATTGTCAGGTATTGTACAAGAGGTTACAGCCAGTACACACAGACAACTTGCCAAAAGTATTCTTTTTCTCATAACTGCAAAGATTATTTATGCAGCAAAAGAAGCGATCTTCAGC
The DNA here is from genome assembly GCF_003635445.1 of Parabacteroides sp. AF17-3. Taxonomy (NCBI): domain Bacteria; kingdom Pseudomonadati; phylum Bacteroidota; class Bacteroidia; order Bacteroidales; family Tannerellaceae; genus Parabacteroides; species Parabacteroides sp. AF17-3. The sequence goes on from NZ_QTMM01000012.1 coordinate 21,776, forward strand.
GAGTCCCGCAAGTCATATTATTCTGATTGAGTTATACTATGTTCTGATTCTTTCTTTCGATATACGGAAGGAGAGACTCCCATCACTCTTGTAAAGATACGCGAGAAATAGGCTGGTTCCTCAAATCCCAGTTTAATAGATATCTCATTCAATTTAAGATTAGTAAGCACTATATACTGACAGGCTTTCTGAATCTTCAACCGAATAAAATAATTAATCGGTGACATTCTCGTCTCTTTTTGGAAAAGCATTGAGAAATGTGATGGAGAATATTTAAAGTAAGTAGCTAATTGTTCCAGCGTCAGATTTCGTTCCACATTTTCCTGCATATAGTGGATCACTTTCGATGAGAATGAATATTCTTTATGAGTAGGTAAATTATAATAACGGAACTGTTCCAGATATATGAACGAACTCAGGAACATATAAAGGCACATACTGGAATAGATCATATATTCCTTTGTGTATCCCATAGAGAAACAACTGTATATCTCCTCGAATAACCGTATCCTGTCCTGAAGTCGCGAATGTTCTCCCGGCAAAATATCTTTGGGCATGTTGTAGGACGGGACAAACTCTTTACACAGTTTTCCTTTAAAATGAAGGAAATAGATGGTCCAGGGATCATGCTCGTCCGCTCCAAATGAATAAGGGACATCGGGTGGGATAATGATATACTGGTTTTCAACGACCGTATAAGTCTTTCCATAAATAGTATACCAACCCTTTCCTTCCGTACAATAGATCAGCATCGCATATTTAGAGCCCTGGTCCTTTTGTACATAATGATACTTTACCTTCGGAAAGAAACCGATTTTCCTAACATACAAATTTCCGATAAGCGGTTCGCTGCTGTACGAATCCAGTAATTCGTCCGGCAGGGAAACAAAACGTTCTCCTTTGAATCCTTCCTTAATCTTTATCATGGCTTTAATCATAAGACCTGTTCCAATAAAGAAAACCTTCGCTTTCTCTAACCGGGAACTTACGGTCGGTTTACGATGCGAAGATACAAAAAAACTCCGCCGGTTTCCCGACGGAGTTTCTATCTTTAATACTTTCGGACTTTTCAGTCTTTCGGGTATCTTATTTACTTAACAACAGTTTTAACTGCGCTTTCGCCTTCAACAGCTACTACAACGATACCTGCCGGAGCAGAGATTGTAGCATTGTCAGAAGAAAGAACTGTTCTTGCGATTGTCTGTCCTAATACATTTGTTACAACAACTGTCTTATTAGCTGCACCCTGGATTGTTACAGAACCTACGCCACCGAATACGTTGAATCCATCAACTGTGATGTCTTCGTTGCCTACTGGCGGGCTGTAAGAATCTTCGTCAAACTGCATGTCACCTGTAACAGGTTCAGTAAAGATTGAAGTACCGAACTCAGCGATGTCAGATGAAGCAGATTTTACAATTGAAGGAGAATAGCTATAAGCTGTTACGCGTACTGCATATTCAGTCTTCGGCTGCAAGTTGATTGCTCTGATTGAAGTTGAAGTAGGACCTACTTCTTCTGATTCAATACCCTGAACAAAGAGGAAGTCCCATTTGTCAGATTCTTCCATGTAGCTAGCTACCGGCAGAGAACCGAAGTCAGGATTCCAGTCATTCTTATTGAATGCACCAGTGTTTTCTTCAAGACCGTCTTTTTCGTCACGAGACAAACGAGTTGTGTTAGTGAATTCGAAGATATCGATCTGCTTGCCACCTTCTTTCAACAGAACTGTATAAGTGTTAGCCGGGCTCAAATCAGCGTCAACGCTAAATGCTTCTGCCTTATAAGCCTCATTCAACTGAGTATTTGTTGAAATAACATCCATTGTCTTATATTCAACACCATTCTTCATGATAGTCAGCTTATAGTTGTGGTGCAGCAACGGATTAATAACCTCACCTGTTCCGTTGAACAATTCAACCATGATTGTACCTTCTTCAGCTTTCACTTCAGAGATAAAGATATTCTTAGAAGTGTTCTGCTTTTCGTACTGACCAAGTTCTACTTTGTAGTAGTGAGCACCCGGAACTGCAGACCATCTGAATTCAGCCTTGCTACCGTTAATGTTGTCAGACAAATATTTAGTATCAACTACAGGAGCAGCCAGAACCGGAGAATAATTAACCGGAAGATCTACTGTACAGTTGCACAATGTGCTTGCTGCTAATACGTCTGCAACCAAATCATGATCGCTCTTATCAGCCAACAGATCAACAGAAACCGGAATAATAGCTTCGCTTACATATTCAGCCTGGTTCTTACCTTCAGTAGAAGCGATCAATGCACCAGCAGGAGAAATAGCAATTACTTTAGATACCTCTTCAGTAGGATCGATTGAAGGCAGATCTTTACCGATCAGATAAATTTGTTTAGTTGCAGCAATGTCATCTTCAATGAATGTAACAGCGCCGAAGTCTAACTTAGCCAACTTAGCAGCTTTTGTATCAGCTGTAGTTGCGAAATACAGTTCAGGTTGTTTAACATCACCATAGATATTAGCAGCTACTGTATCATTACGGTAAGCTCCGTAGATATCGAACAAGCTGATATAACCATTGCTCTGACCATTATTGTTTTCTACTTCTTTGTAAGCATACTTTTCATCCAAACCGTATACATAAGTCCAGCTGATCTGGTCTTTGATCTGCATCGGATACAGACGAACCGTGTCATTTACATAATTATAGATGAAGTCTTTGTTATCAACTGCTGAATGAATTGTATCAGGAACGATACCAGCCTTGTCAGACGGTTTGAATGTAGACTTAACGTAAGCAAGTAACTCACCGTATTTGTTAGGAATCAATTTGCCACCGTCCAAAGTACCGATAACAACAGTTGTATCGTGATCGAATGCACCAATCTTGTTAGATTTGCTTGCTTCTACAGTTACCGGAGCAACAAGGTTCAAACCTGCGATAACGAAAGTACCGTCTTTCACTTCATAACACTGATCCTGGCCCAGATAATAAGTACCATAGTTCTTAGTATACAGATCACGGAATACGTTAGAGTCATATTCGCCCCATTCAAATTGGTCAAGATTCTGGATATTACCCAGGAAGCTGGTATAAGCACCTACCGGTTTGTCACCTGTCAATGTAGAGATAAGACCTTTGAATACAGTACCAACTACGTTGAATTGGTTGAAACCTGTCAATTCTTTTTCCCAATCTTCGTGAGTAGCTTTACCATCACCTGAATCATTTGTCAACAGGCCGAACTGAGCCATATCTGTAAGGATTTCTTCTGTCGGAACCCAATCGGTTCTGGACTGAGGTGTATATCTAACCTTAACAGGAATACCGTTATTTTTCAGGTCATCCAGATTAGCTTGTTTGTAGGGAACACGAATATACAATGTGTCACCAGCACTTTCACCACGCCATACAGAACCAGGTTGCGGTTCAAGACCACCAACATCACCACGATTCCAAACAGCGTTTGCATATTCTGTTGAGAAATAGAAGTTCTTATCCTGTTTTACTTTCGCTTCACCAATTCTCATAGACTGTTTGTACAGACGGATAGTTGTATAGTTAGCGTCGTCAGCATCCGGTTTCAAACCTGTTGCGTAAACATGAACAACATGGTTACGAGAAGAGCCACCGATACCCCATACATAAGAATCCTTATTAGTAAAGTAAGGAGCTGCAAATACTTCAGCACCACCCTTTACAGCTTCACCTACAGGACATTCGCAATCCTGAGCAGCAGAGATCAAACCAGCAGAAATATTCATAATGTTTGCCAATGTTCCGGTTACAGAACCAACAACACCCTTATCTGTTTCAATACCTCTCCAGTTAGTCCATACGTGCTGAGTACGAGCAGATGTAGTCAGAACACCCGGATAATAAGCTTCACCCAGATTGATCAAATCCTGTCCTGAATAACCTTCGCAATCATCCTGAGTATTCAATGTTGCTGACAAGCCCCATTTTTCTTCAATATTATAAGCTCCATCCTGATCGATGTTCATGTTACCTGATGCAAAGTGGAAAGCAGCTTTCACTGTCCAACCTTCATTCAGATTACCTAAACAATCGATAGCAGCTTCCGGAATACATCTTGTATGTTTAAATCCTTCAACTAATTCACCTTCGAAGTACCAGTTGAATCCCAAGAATTCAATCTTATCTTCCCATCTGTCGGTAGAACCCGGATCAGCCGGAGTTAATAATTCAAGATTTAATGCACCACCATCACAAGAGTTATCAATTGCCATTCTTACAGCATTCGCAGGTGCAGGGCCAGGACCTTCTGCACAATCTAAAATAAACTTAGGCAGATATGTGAAATCAATAGATGTTTCAAGAACTTCTTCGTATTTTGTAAAGACTAAGTCGTCACCGAATTTGAATGTACCGCGAGCATCTACGCTATGTCTTACAAACGCTGTATCCGTACTGGATGCAGTAGTCGTAGCAAATACATAGTCAGCCAAAGCCCACTGGTCTTTCACAGTACCCGGCTCTACATGATAAACAACCTTTACATTTGACCAGTCAACCGGATTGTATTCATTGAACAAACCTGCACGTACATAGAAACTTCTACTTCCGTCAGCTTCTGTTGCCTGAGAGAAGTTACCTTCAGTTACAGCAACATTACCAATCTTTTCAAGAACGATAGGAGCTTTCACATTCAGCTTCAAATAAGTAGCCTGAACATGATGAGGAGTTTCAGCACCAGCCATCTTATCATTGAACTTCCAGATCTTAACATCCATTTCAGATGCTTCGCATTCAGTAGAACGGTTAACACCTACACGGAATTCTTTTTCTGTTTCATAATCTATTTCTACGTGAGGACGAATGAAATCAAGATTAATGTCACCGAACAAAGTTACAGGTTCCAAAGTATCAGATGTTTCGCTGTCATCAGCTTTAGAGTATTCTGATTCAAGAACAACACGGATAATAGCATTATCAATATTAATTTTACCTGCACCAGTTGCATTGAACATAACTTGGTAAGCTTCCGGTGTTGTATTAGCACCTACAGTTACACCATTCTTGTCAATTTTAAAACCATCGTCATAAACTTCGTCATAAGGAAGTTCACCACGAGTAGTTCCATCCAGTTCTAAAACTTCAGCTGTTTCAATCTTCCATAACAGATTACGGTTTACATTAGCGTTTTCTAAACGGCTAATCCAGAAATGGAAACTTGTTGCATCTGTTAAGCCTCTTGTATCAAATACGAATTCAACACGACTCTTAACTTCTCTGGTTGGTCTAACACCCAGATAGTTAAAATCCTTTACTGTTGTAATACCGTAATGAGGTTTATTGACATTGTCATAAAACTCACCAGTTGACAGGAAATCACCTCCTGCAACAGGGCTAGCCTCAGAATCGAAAGAAACAAACATACCAGGAAGAAGAGTAGCATCAGCCACCTTATTCAAAGGTAAAGTATACTTCCAAATATTAACCGGATGAGTTTTATTTACTAACGCATCTCCATCGAGAAGGTTAAATTTCGCAGCGGCTTTCAATTGTGCTTCAGTAGGATCTTCAAATGCAGCCTTATAAGCATCACCTGTCTTGTACCAGGCTGGGACCGCATTTTGAGCAAAAATTGAAAAACTACTGCTTGCCACAAGGAACGCGGCGAACAAAGTAGAAAACTTTTTGTTCATAATCAAATAATTTAATTAGTAATAAAATATAAAGTTCAAATAAATCTTTCTATCAAAATAAAGTTCTGACGACTACTTACCGTCGCATTCATCTGTGCATACCTTGCACCTAAATTCTTATGCAAATATACATATCTTTTTTTGTTGCACTATTTTTTTGTTATATTTTTTTCCCTTTAACCATGCTTTCTTATCCGATTCTTACCTTAAATCGTACAAAGGGGACGGTTTTAAGGACATATCCAACCATTAGCACTTCATTTCCTGCAATATTCCCTATACATTATTATATATAACAAAAAAACGGCCACCTCCTTTTCGGGAAGCAGCCGTTTCCGGTTTTATCTTGATGGGAAGATATTACATCATGCCACCCATGCCGCCACCCATACCCGGGTTCATCGGAGGCATAGCAGGAGTATCTTCTTTCTTCTCTGCGATTACACATTCTGTTGTCAGGAACATACCAGCGATAGAAGCTGCGTTTTCCAAAGCAACACGAGTTACCTTAGCAGGGTCGATTACACCGGCAGCGCACAGGTTTTCATACTTGTCTGTACGGGCATTGTAACCGAAGTCACCTTTACCTTCTTTTACTTTCTGAACGATAACGGCACCTTCCTTACCTGCGTTAGCAACGATCTGACGCAACGGTTCTTCGATAGCGCGTTTTACGATTTCGATACCAGTTGTTTCGTCTTCGTTTTCACCCTTCATGCCTTCCAGTACTTCGATAGCACGGATGTAAGCTACACCACCACCAGGAACTGTACCTTCTTCGATAGCAGCACGAGTTGCATGCAAAGCATCATCCACACGGTCTTTCTTTTCTTTCATTTCCACTTCAGAAGGAGCACCTACGTAAAGAACAGCTACGCCACCTGCCATCTTAGCCAGACGTTCCTGTAGTTTTTCTTTGTCGTAGTCAGAAGTAGTGTTTTCGATCTGAGTTTTGATCTGACCGATACGAGCCTGGATAGCTGCTTTGTCACCGGCACCGTTAACGATAGTTGTAGTATCTTTGTCTACAGTGATCTTTTCGGCAGTACCCAGCATATCCATTGTAGCACCTTCCAGCTTCAAGCCTTTTTCTTCAGAGATAACAACACCGCCAGTCAGCACTGCGATATCTTCCAACATAGCTTTACGACGGTCGCCGAAGCCCGGAGCCTTCACTGCACAGATCTTCAAAGAACCACGCAGACGGTTTACAACCAATGTAGCCAATGCTTCGCTGTCGATATCTTCAGCAATGATCAACAGAGGACGACCGCTCTGAACAGCCGGTTCCAGGATAGGAAGCAAGTCTTTCAATACAGAGATCTTCTTGTCGTAGATCAGGATATACGGATTTTCCATCTCGCATTCCATCTTTTCTGTGTTGGTTACGAAGTACGGAGAGATGTAACCACGGTCGAACTGCATACCTTCTACTACGTCAACTGTAGTTTCAGTACCTTTTGCTTCTTCCACTGTGATAACGCCTTCTTTCTTCACTTTCTGCATAGCTTCAGCAATCAGTTTACCGATCATTTCGTCACCGTTAGCAGAAATCTTAGCCACGTGTTCGATCTTTTCGAACTGGTCGCCTACTTCTTCAGCCTGGTCAGCGATCTTTTCAACCACTTTGGCAACGGCTTTGTCGATACCGCGTTTCAGGTCCATCGGGTTAGCACCTGCTGTAACGTTCTTCAAACCTACACCGATGATAGACTGTGCCAATACAGTAGCAGTAGTTGTACCGTCACCTGCATTGTCGTTTGTTTTGGAAGCAACTTCTTTCACCAACTGAGCACCCATGTTTTCGAACGGGCAAGCCAGTTCTACTTCTTTAGCTACCGTTACACCGTCTTTTGTGATGTGAGGAGCACCGAATTTCTTTTCGATGATCACGTTACGGCCTTTCGGGCCTAATGTTACTTTTACAGCATTTGCCAATTCGTCCACACCTTTCTTCAAAAGGTCGCGGGCATCCATATCGTACTTAATTTCTTTTGCCATGATTATATTGTTTTATTATTTCCGTTTAATGAATTAGATAATAGCTAAAATGTCAGACTGACGCATGATAAGATATTTCTCACCATCCAGTTCGATTTCTGTTCCTGCATATTTTCCGTACAGTACAGTATCGCCACCCTTCACAACCATTTCTTCATCCTTTGTTCCGTTACCCACGGCAACAACTTCACCTTTTAAAGGTTTTTCTTTTGCTGAATCCGGGATAATGATTCCGCCAAGTGTCTTTTCTTCTGCTGCAGCCGGCTTAATAAGCACTCTGTCTGCTAATGGTCTAATGTTCATCTTACTATATTTTTAATTGTTAATAATATTATGTTTACATGTGTTTTTCTAATTCACGCTTATTCCTATGCGAAATCTGTGCCAAATTAATTGGCAGGGAAAAGACTGCCAATTTTGCATAAACAGACGTTTAGATGCGCCGACATGACTGACAGGATGACTATACATTCCGCCTCACATGCTTCCCGACTAGAACAAAAGTAACGGGAAAGTAGTTCATAAGTCACGGTCTTTTAACTGATAAGTCCTAAACTTTTATTCTTTTGAGCATGCCTTAATTTAATTTTCAGCTAGCTAAAAATAGATTTCGACCATGCTAAAAATCAATTCCGAGCATGCTCAAAAGTAAAAAAATAAGGGACGAAAGAGTTAGAATCTGCCGTCCCTTACATTAATATATAGTATATTTCAAATTAGTCTATCAGCAGTGTTGCGATGGAATGAGCCGGTAGTACAGGCTGGTAGACGCGACCGTCGATTTCAACAGATACCTGGCGGTCCTCATTTCCTTCGTTTGCCAAAGCGACAACAATACTTTTGTCGGGGTTGACGAAGGCCATGAGATTGCTGAACTGGCCGGAGGTTTCCAGTTTACGGGCACCGGGCTGGACGTAATGGCTCAAATGTTTCATTACATAATATTCGGGAGTGTAATGGAAGGTTTTTGTATCGGGATCGACAACCACAAGGGAGTTTTGCGCCCATCCCCAACGGCTGATACCGCCTTTATCCAGCGAGATATTCCAATACATATAGGCCGACGCACCGTTATCCAGGTAATGACGCATCAGGTTCCAGGAGTAAACGGCACCGCTCCAGTCATTCTTTCCGTCGCCGCATTCCTGCTCGGTCTGATAGAGTTTCATATCGGGATAACGTTCGTGTATACCTTTGATCGCTCCTTTTCCCGCCCATTGGAAACCGACTGCGCTGATATACTTGCCGCTTACCGGGTCGGTCAGGATGGTATCCACCAATGCTTCGTTGGCACGTTCCATGGTGCCGAACATCACTTTCACGTCCAGTTCCTTCATAGCCGGACCTAGATAGTTGCCGACGAAGTTAGCCAGCGAAGCAGCCGTCCAGCAACAACTAGGGAATATCTGTGCCGAATTGAACTCATTCTGCGGCATGACGGCAAAAATGTCGATGCCCTGTTCACGATAGGCTTCGATAAATTTGGAGAAGTAAAGGGCATACGATTGCAGGTAAAGGGAGTCCTGGATAAACATATCCGTTCCTTCATAACCGACCTTATCGGCAGGCAGGCCGTTGCGGTACTTCTCGTTGTAGGCTTCGCCGGTATAGGCGGAGGCATAATGCTTATTATATTTCATCCAGGCAGGAGGACACCAGGGAGAGGCCCAGATACGCAGGTCGGAATTGTATTTCTGTGCGCCTTTAATAAAGGGGATCAATGTCTGCTGGTCGTTGGCGATGGTGAAGTATTCCATTTCGAAATCGCCTTCGGTCTCATTATAGGAATACCAGTCGCGGGAGAAATCGTTGGCACCCACCGGCATACGGCAGATGGTGAAATTCGCCCCTATCTCCGGAAAGAAGAGTTCTTCCATGATCTCTTCGCGGACTGTCGGATCGAGTTTGCTCAGGGAAATCCAGCCCAGCTCGTTGAAGCAGGCACCGAAACCGTCTATCTTCTGTCCTTTCTTATGGGTATGGATAACCGCGTCGATCGTCGGAATCGTATCCGAAGAGGTAGAGACCAGGTCGGATTGCTCCTGCCACGGTTCGTTTTCCGTAGTTGTTATCCAGGATGCTCTTGGCTGAACAGAACAGGAAGAGAGGACTAAAGCGAATGCGAGAATTAAAAGAGATGTTTTCATGAGACAGTAATATTAAGGATAGCATAAACCCGTTCCCGTGCTTGACACGGGATTGCAAAAGAACAGGTCATATGCCTATTTATTCAGGCAGCACCTTTGCAGCCCCGTGTCAAGCACGGGGACAAGGCTGCTTATTTATATCAGAACTTTGCAATCAGTTCTTCTACAGTGACAGGTGTTTGTTCGCCTGTAATCATATTCTTCAGGTTGATCTTGCCTTCGCTCATCTCCGTTTCGCCAACGATAGCGACATACGGGATTTTCTTCGTATCGGCATACCCCATCTGCTTCTTCATCTTGGCTGATTCGGGGAAAAGTTCGGTACGGATACCGGCGGCACGAACCCGGGCGATAATCGGTAACAGATAACTTTCTTCCTTCTCACCGAAGTTGACAAACAGTAACTGTGTTGTCTTCAACGAATCGGCCGGATACAGGTCCAACTGATTCAGCACATCAAAGATACGGTCTGCCCCAAAAGAGATACCGACACCCGAAACGCCATCCATGCCAAATACGCCGGTCAAGTTGTCATATCGTCCGCCACCGGTGATACTTCCTATCTGGACATCCAGCGCTTTTACTTCGAAGATGGCACCGGTATAATAGTTCAGACCGCGGGCCAGTGTCAGGTCGAGTTCCAGTTCCGCATGCATAGGCAGCTGGTCGATACGGTCGAGGATGAAGGTCATTTCTTCGATACCCTTCACGGCTATTTCGGAAGTTGCCAACTGTTCTTTCAGGACGGCCAGTTTTTCACGATTGCTACCCGACAGCATGATGATCGGTTGCAAGCGGGCAATCGCCTCTTCGGAAAGGCCTTTGGAACGCAACTCTTCATTTACATTATTCAGGCCGATCTTATCCAATTTATCGATAGCCACTGTTATATCAACAATCTTATCCGCTTCACCAATAATTTCGGCAATACCCGACAATATCTTACGGTTGTTCATCTTGATGCAAACGCGGATACCGAAACGATGGAACACCTCATCCATAATCTGAATCAGTTCCACTTCGTTAATCAGTGAATCGGAGCCTACCACGTCACCGTCACACTGGTAGAACTCACGGTAACGTCCTTTCTGCGGACGGTCGGCACGCCATACGGGTTGTATCTGATAACGTTTGAAAGGGAATGTTATATCGTTGCGGTGCTGCACCACATAACGGGCAAAAGGAACGGTCAGGTCGTAACGCAATCCTTTCTCACAGGCTTTCACGCCGAATCTTACCGGATTACGTTCCAGCAGTTCTTCATCGGTAATGCCTGAGAAACAATCTCCCGAGTTTAATATCTTGAAAAGTAATTTATCACCTTCTTCGCCATACTTGCCCATCAGGGTCGACAGGTTCTCCATGGCCGGAGTTTCTATTTGCTGAAATCCGTACAGATGATATACTTCACGAATCGTATTGAATATATAATTACGTTTCGCCATTTCTTCGGGCGAAAAATCTCTGGTACCTTTTGGTATAGACGGCTTCTGCATATACTGTTTGCTCTTCTTTATCGTCGGAGCTAACCGACTTTTATATATTAAATTATTATTCGGAATGCAAAGGTAGGTATTTTGTTTCAAATTCGTTATTTATTGGATAGGTTCATTGTTTTGTCTGTTTCTTTTTGTTATGTTTGCAACATATTTAACAAAACGTATAGCTATGAGAAAGAAAAAGACAAGACAAAAGAAAGTATTGTACGGTGAACTTGGTAGTTTTTGCATCGACTTCGCCAAATACATGGCAACAGGAGTTGTCATCACAACATTATTAAAAGATCTTGAGGGACATAATGCGCTTATTTATTCGGGTGGATTTGTTTTAGTTTTAGGCTTATTATTCATTAAACTGAAGGAGGATTAGTTATGCCTGATTTTATATTTGTTTGTTTACTGTTTATGGGAATGGGACTCGGATTTTTAATCTGGGCACTTTATATGGAAGGCAAATTTCACAGAACGAAGAAAAAGAAGAAATAAAAAAGCAGCCCAAGTCATTCAGAACGACCCGGGCTGCTTTTTTTATCTGATACGGTACTCGCTTAGTCGCGGCTTCTTCCTCCCAGGAAGATCATTATATAATATAATAATGTAGCCAGCGAACCTAAGGCAGCCACCACATAAGTATAAGCGGCAGAGCGCAAAGCATCTTCGGCCATACCATGCGTAGAGACATTCGTTATCCCGGCACGACTCAACCATACCAACGCACGCTGGCTGGCATTGATTTCGACCGGCAACGTAATGAAACTAAACAACGTTGTCGATGCGAACAGGATGATACCGAACAACAGCAACTGCGGGAACTGGTGGATCAGCAACATACCGCCCAGCAATACCCAGGTCATGATATTCGAAGCAAAGCTAACCACCGGTACCAACGCCGACCGCATCTTCAGCGGGGCATAAGACGTTGCATGCTGTACTGCGTGACCACATTCATGGGCGGCTACAGCGGCGGCAGCGATACTATTACTATAATATACAGATTCGCTCAGATTCACCGTTTGATTGGCAGGATTGTAATGGTCTGTCAAATGTCCGGGAGTAGAGATCACCTTCACGTCGTAGATGCCGTTATCGCGCAACATCTTTTCAGCCACATCCTTTCCGGTCATACCGTTAGGCATAGGAATCTTAGAATACTTCTCAAACTTGTTCTTCAGTCGGGAAGATACCAGCCAGCTTAACAAGGCAAAACCAATAAATATGATCCAATACATGCTCATAATGTTCCAAATAATTAATTGTTATACAAGATATCTCTTACAAAAAGTCTGCCAAAAACAAAAATGGCAGAAGATTAGCCTGATTAGAGGTGGTCTTCTGCCATTTTGTATTAGTATGTGAGGTTTATTCTTCTGTATACCGGATGATTGTCTGTTCGCGGTCAGGTCCTACCGATACGATTTTAACAGGTACTCCCAGCTCTTCTTCAAGGAATGAAAGATATGCGTTAAACTCTTCGGGGAATTCGTCTTCGCTCTGCATCTTTGTCATGTCAGTCTTCCAACCCGGCAGTTCAACGTATACAGGTTCGATCGTATCGTCGATCTCGAACGGGAATTCCGTCACTTCTTCGCCATTGATCTTGTAGGCTACGCAAGCCTTGATGGTCTCGAAGCTGTCGAGCACGTCACTCTTCATCATGATCAGCTGGCTTACACCGTTGATCATAACAGCATATTTCAAGGCAACCAGGTCGATCCAGCCGCAACGACGTTTACGTCCTGTTACAGAGCCGAACTCATGTCCTAACGTACAAAGCTGATCGCCTGTTTCATCGAACAACTCTGTCGGGAACGGACCGCTACCGACACGTGTACAATATGCCTTGAAGATACCGTATACCTCACCGATATTACGCGGAGAGACACCCAGTCCCGTACAGCATCCGGCACAGATCGTGTTGGAAGATGTCACGAACGGATAAGAACCGAAGTCGATGTCCAGCATAGTGCCCTGTGCACCTTCCGCCAGGACAGACTTACCGTCTTTCAGGAAGTTGTTTACCACATGTTCGCTGTCGATCAGGTTGAATTGCTTCAAGTATTCCAATGCTTCAAACCACTGGGCTTCGAGTTCCTTGATATCATACGAATAGTTCAGTGATTTCAGGATTGCTTCGTGGCGTGCCTTGGCGGCAGCATACTTTTCATCGAAGTTGTGCAGCAAGTCACCTACACGGAGACCGTTACGGCTGATCTTGTCTGTATATGTCGGGCCGATACCTTTACCAGTCGTACCGATCTTACCGGAACCTTTGGCAGCTTCGTAGGCAGCATCCAGCATACGGTGGGTAGGCAGGATCAGGTGTGCCTTCTTGGAAATACAAAGTTGTTTGGTCAGGTCGTGACCACTGGCAGCAAGCGCTTCGGCTTCCTGTTTGAACAATAACGGGTCGAGAACGACTCCATTACCGATAACATTCACTTTTCCACCCTGGAAAATACCTGACGGAATAGAACGCAGGATATACTTTTCTCCGTTAAATTCCAGTGTGTGTCCTGCGTTGGGACCTCCTTGAAAACGAGTGATCACATCGTAGTTAGGAGTCAGCACGTCGACAACTTTTCCTTTGCCTTCGTCACCCCATTGCAATCCTAATAAAACATCTACTTTCATTTTATCTTTATAATAGGCTGTTAATATTCTTTTTTACTATTCTTCTGCTGAAGCTTGAACTTGCATTTACTGCATATCCCGTAGATATACAGCGCATGAAATTCCTGTGTGAAACGGGATATCTTCAGATTGTTGACCTCCTTTTTCAGCACGCTGTCTTTCATTTCCCGAATGGCCCCGCACTTCATGCAAACCAGGTGCAGGTGCGTTTCTGCCAATGCCCGCAGTTCGTACTGAACCGACTGGGCGTTGAGTTGATGCCGCACGATCAGGCCGCCGTCTTCCAGCACATCCAACGTGTTGTAAAGCGTTGCCCTACTCACATGGAAGTTCGCCTCTTCCAACTTTTCCTGAAGGGAGTACATATCGAAATGACCGGCGAAGCGACAGATGCATTCAAAGATCGCATATCTTTCCTCCGTCTTTCGTAGTTTTTTCTCAGTCAGATACTCCGTAAACGACTGCTTCATCTCTATGTACTTCTTCTCATCCATTTCGTTGCGACTCTACGCGACCGACAAAGTTAGCGCATTTATTTTAAACGCAAAGCCTTAGCTATAATATTCAAATTCAAATTTTAAATCATTATAGATTTCCTGCCCTTCCGGTGTCTTCATAAACTCCGGAAAGTCATCGAAACCACTCAACATTTGTTTCGCATGATCGGCCGACTGGCGACCGTAAAATTTCATTGCTTTTATCGCTGCCTGCTTCTCTTTCCAGGAAGCGCCGAAGTCGGGCCAGGCAATCGTCCGCATACATTCCACAATGAATGCGGCTCTCACCGGCGCAACCACCGTCTTCCCTACCCTGAACAGTTCCATCCAGATAAGGTAAGCCACCGTACGGGCATATTCGTCTTCCACATTAAAAATCAGCCCGAGCAGAAGGTTATCGACATACGGCAATTTGCAGAACAAATTACGGCTGCATTGTTCCGCTATTTCCAGATAGGGTATTTCTTTCACCCACTGTTCCGCCTGTTTAAAAGGAAAATCATCCACAGGTTGCAACAGGGATGCCAGTATCTTAAACTCGCGGATATCCTCTTTCCACAAAGCGGCTGCCAGATCCGAACCAGGTTCGTGCCGAGCGGCTATCTGCTTTATTTCGGGCAGAGGGACACCGAAGTTCAGCTTATAATCGATGCCCTTTTCGCGCATGCTGGTGGATATGACACCGTTCATTGCCATGCGCAGTTGGGTACGTATTTCTTTTAGTTCGTCCTGTAACATATCTTTAATCGTTATAAGATGGCAGGAATGAATAATCCTGGCTGTAACGAAGCATCTGGTCTGCGTATCCTTCAGTATAATCGAGAACGATATCGGTCACTTCGCCTTTGTCGTTCCTTACCTCTTTCATCACCGGGTTCACAAAACCTTTGTATGGAGCCAGGTTCAGTTTGGCATAGCGGGCAAGCACTTCGTCGTGTAAGGTCTGGTCTACTTTCACACCGTAGTCTTCCACCAGTTTCTTTCCGGCGGCGAAATCGCCTTCGCTCTTGATGCGCTGCACTTCTGCCAATAAGGTGCCGAACAAGTTGCGGAGTTTGGCATAATCGTTTACAACGACATATGTCTTGCCGTCACGCTTCTTATATTCGATAACGTTATCGGCTTTACCGTTCTCATAGGCCCACCGGGCGATCAACTGACGGTTACGCATGTGAGCTTCTTCTACATCTTTGCCGGCTTCGATACGGACAAGCTGTGTCATCAGGCCATTCATGATATACTTATAATACTCGGCCTTATAGGCTTCGCCATCCGGAACCAGACCTAATTCAACCAGCTTCGGGTCGGCCAGGTAATAAAGGCCGAAGAGGTCGGCACGTGCTTCTTCCAAAGTGGAATCGTAGGCTTTCAGTGCGCCCGATTCGGTATCGGGCAGAAGTTTGCCGGAACCATGTCCCAGGCATTCATGCAGGTCGGTATGCAGATTGCCAGTCAGGAAGCCGTATTTTGCAAGGGCTTCACGCTCCGCATCACTCCAGATAAATTCTTCATTAAAGCCATTGCCCTGCGACGCCTTGTCGTAAGCCTCGGTTATATTCTCAATCGTAACGGACTTTGAGCCGTGGTCGCGGCGAATCCAATCCGCATTCGGCAGATTGATGCCGATCGGCGTTGCCGGATAACAATCGCCTCCCAACATGGATACGGTGATCACTTTGGCACTCACCCCTTTTACCTTTTCCTTCTTGAAGCGTTTGTCGACCGGAGAATGATCTTCAAACCATTGCGCGTTATCGCTGATAATCTTCGTGCGCTTGGTCGCTTCCTTATTGATAAAGTTTACGGTCGACTCCCAGCTGGCTTTCATACCCAGCGGATCACCGTACGTTTCGATAAAACCGTTCACGAAATCCACTTCCGAAGTCGTATCCTCTACCCAAAGGATGGAGTAGGCATCGAATGTCTTCAAGTCACCGGTCTGATAGTATTCAACCAGTTTTTCGATAATAGCCTTCTGGGTATCGTTTTCGGCAAAAGGAACGGCTTTCTGCAATTCGCCTGCAATCTGTTCGATAGCGGCCGAATAAAGGCCTCCTACTTTCCATACCTTCTCGACAATCTTTCCGTTCTCCTTCACCAGCCGGCTATTGAGTCCGTAAGAGATCGGGGTGATGGTGTCTTTACCCGTTTTCATAGCGGCATAATAATCTTCCACCTCTTTCTGGGTAATACCGCCGCCATAGTAGTTATTGGCAGACGCCAGGATCAGATCCCGGTCGCCGCTCTGTACGGTACGTTTAGCCAATACAGCCGGATCAAAGATCACCGGAGAGATTTCTGCAACAAACTGCTCCAGAGTCTGTCCTTCACGCAAAGGAAGTTCAGAAACATTCACCTGCTCCAGACAGCTCTGAAAGAATTCGGGGGTAAAGCCGGGAACAAACTTATCCTCTGCATAATGGTGATGGATGCCGCTTGAGAACCATACCCGTTTCAGGTACGTCTCCAGGGCCTTGAACTGCTCATCCTCGCGATTTCCTTTATATTCCTTGTAAACCGTTTCCAATGCGCGGCGAACCGGCAGGTTATAACGACAATTCTGGTCAAAGAATATGTCGCGCCCCATCAGCGCAGCCTGCGACAGATGATATAATAACTGTTTTTGTTTCAACGAAAGAGACTCGAATCCCGGAACCTGGTACCGAAATATCTGAAGGTCTGCGAACTGGTCTACCACATAATTAAAATCCTCCTGCGGCGCCTGAACATTCTTTTCTTTCGGGCCTGCACAGGCAGTTAATGCCACTGCTGTCATAAGCGATACAATTGTATTTCTCATTTTATTTATACTAATTCTTTTGTTTTTTCTGAAGTATTACAACGAAAGGCTCTCCCGCAAAGGTAACGAATAAATCGAAGCCATAGGAATATCACCCTAATATTTTGTACCTTTGCAACCGATATATTTATTAAAGAATGGAAATAGCAGCATTAGTATCAGGAGGTGTGGACAGCTCCGTAGTTGTCCATCAGTTGAAGGAGGCGGGATATGATCCTACCATCTTCTATATCCGTATCGGTATGGAAGATAAAGACGGATATATCGACTGCCCCGCCGAAGAGGATATAGAAATTACATCTTACATAGCACGCAAATACGGTTGTCGCATGGAAGTGGTATCCCTGCATGACGAATACTGGGACAAAGTGGTCAGCTACACGATCGACTCGGTGAAGCGCGGCCTCACCCCCAACCCGGACATGATGTGCAACAAATTCATCAAGTTCGGCTGCTTCGAAGAGAAATGGGGGAAAGACTTCGATAAAATCGCCACCGGCCATTATGCCACAACGACCGAGATAGACGGAAAAGTATGGCTCTCCACCGCCAAAGACCCGGTGAAGGACCAGACCGATTTCCTGGGACAAATCACGCGCCTGCAAATCCAGAAGCTGATGTTCCCGATCGGCCACCTGATGAAAGCGGAAGTCCGTGCCATCGCCGCCGAACAAAAGCTCCCCAGCGCCATGCGCAAGGACAGCCAGGGTATCTGCTTCCTCGGTAAAATCAATTACAACGACTTTATCGAGCGTTACCTGGGCAAACGTGTCGGAAAAATCGTCGAACTGGAAACGGGCAAGGTACTAGGCAAGCACAACGGCTACTGGTTCCATACCATCGGCCAGCGGAAAGGACTGGGCCTGAGTGGCGGTCCGTGGTTCGTCATCAAGAAGGATATCAAGCGCAACATCATCTATGTCTCCAACGGCTACGACCCGGAAACGCAATACGGGAAGACAATCAACCTGCATGGTTTCGACTTCATCACCGAAGATCCGTGGGGAGAATTTACCGATGAAAAAGAAATCACCTTCAAGATACGCCATACCCCCGATTTCACACCGGGACGTATCCGCCGTATTGGTGACCTTTACCGTATCGAATCGGAAAACAAAATACAGGGTATCGCTCCCGGCCAGTACGGTGTTGTCTACGACAAGGATCATCATCTCTGCCTGGGTAGCGGCATGATTATTGACGAAGAAAAATAAGTCTTTGTCAATAATTATATTTATCTTTGTATCAGACTATAATATATACGACTATGGAAGCAACAACATTAAAAACATTCGAGATATCCATTCCCGAAAAATACGCATCCGCCATACGCTCACTGGTTAAAAGTATGGGAGGAAGCATCAAAGTCCGCAAAGAAAAGAAATGCGGCCTGGATGAAGCATTGGAAGATGTGAAGGCCGGAAGAGTATATCATGCTGAAAGCACAGAAGATATGATGAAACAAATCTTCGGATGAATAAGAAATATACACTCAATTATACGGGTAAGTTCAAGAAAGATTTGAAACTCTGTAAGAAAAGAGGATACAATATTTCTTTATTTGAAAAAGTCTCTAAACTCCTTGAAACAACTGGTACCCTCCCACCCGAATATCACCCGCATAAATTAAGCGGCAAATACGAAGGCTTATGGGAATGTCATATTCAATCCGACTGATTACTGGTTTGGAATCAAAATGATACGGAACTTATGCTTCTGTTTACAGATACCGGCACTCATGCCGATCTGTTTTAATAGAAAAATTCAAAATTAGAATGACTGCGGCAACTATCTCGAATGGTTGCCGCAGTCGTTTTATATGATTGTAGCACCTGTTTTTTACCACTGCGGCAGCTATTTCTTACAATTGCCGCAACCATTTTCCCGGTATACCGCCTTTATTTCAACTATTTCACCCTATTGTTTCATTTTTTTCGCCTTTAATTTGGTTTATAACATAAACCATTTTATATTTGCAGCGTGTAGGTGAGACATGCGCAGCTCCTTGCACTTTTTTAATCCATATATGGTTTATATTATAAACTTATTTACATTTACTTTTAAAGTAAACAAAACATGGAAACGAAACGAATCATACTATTTATTCTGGCAATATTCTTTACTTGCAATCTTGCCGAAGCACGGACAATCATCGTCAAAGTGAGTAACATACGCGGAGAAAACGGAACAATCCTCGTCATGGCTCAATCAGGAAAAGAGACAAAACCGGTATACGGCATGGCCAAACCGGAGAAAGGAGAAGCAACTATCACGCTTAAAAACGTCGAATGGGAACAGTTCGATATCTCAGTCTTCCATGACGAAAACGGCAATTACCAAATGGACTTCACCGAAGACAAAAAGCCGGCTGAAGGATATGCCATGAAAAAGTGTAAAACGCAACAGGAAGAAGAGACGGTCAAACTGAAATTATATTACCCGGCAAACGAGTAAGACATGAAATGGCTGTTATTCTTTACACTCTTCTTTGCTACCGGCTTTCCGGCTATGGCCCGGAAGCCGGCAACGGCAGGATTTACTCCGGCCACATTACCGACGGGCAGGGAAACGGAGTTGAATACGCGACAATCGTCCTCTTGCAGGATGAGATTCAAAAAGCAGGTACGACAACCGACAACAAGGGCAATTTCACTATGGAAGCAAAAGCAGGAACATATAAAGTAATCGTCCGGTGTATCGGATATGAGCCGCTGCAAAAAGAATTATTGCTGCCCGCATCCATGCACGACACCCTTTCGTTGAAGGCTTCTTCCTATGCCTTGAAAGAGGTTGTGGTACAGGCAAAAAATATCGAACGCAAAGCAGACCGCTTCGTCCTGTCCGTCTCCCCTTCCACCGGGAAAGACGGAACCGAGTTATTGTCGCAGGCTCCCGGCGTATGGCTGGCAGAAGATAATATCTCCATCAACGGAGCACAGGGCACAAAGGTATTCGTCGATAACCGCGAAATAAAACTTACCGGCGAAGAACTTCTCACCTACCTTCGTTCGCTGAAATCGGAAGATATCAGGCGAATAGAAGTCATCCCGATAGCCGGAGCAGAATATGAAGCCAGCTCACGGGGCGGAATCATCCTAATCTCACTCCGTCGGCGGCAAACGAACGGTATCCAGGGGAGTGTCACGGCCGGGACCGCCTTATCTTCTACCCTTACCCGTTACATGCCTTCCGGAACACTCAATGCACGTCTCGGGAAATGGACCGTAAACGCTGCCGCCTCCGGCAATTTCACACCGAAGAATGAGAGCATGATGACATCCGTCAGGCAATATCCGGACAACGACAACCGCTTTTCCAGCCTCTCCAGGTTCGACACACGATCGGACTATGGTACGGGACACATCGGAGCCATCTTCGAAATCGATACCGTCAACAGCATCGGAGCGGAGATAGAATATGTCGGACAGCTGTCTAAGGGCAACTCTTACAGCGAAACGGAACTGACCAAGCAGGAATGGCTAATAAACAGCACCGGCGATTATAACCAGAAGGATGATTACAACACTTTATCCGCTACCACCAACTACCTGCATAAACTCGACGACAAAGGCTCCCTGCTCAAATGGATTGTCGATTATGCCGACAAAAAGTCAACGGGGAAAAACAACTACTATGTCGTACAAAAGGCAGCAGGCCGGGATACAGACAGTACGTACCGAAGTAACAGCGATGCGACCTACAAGATCGTCACCACCGATATTTCAATGAATAAATACTTCCGGAAAGGAATGTCGCTGAACACCGGCCTGAAGTACACGCATACATTCATGGACGATAATTCCTGCTACGAAGATCTCTCGGCCGACCAACAATGGAGTATCAGTCCGGCTTACGGCTACGCACTCAAATACAAGGAAAACATCATGGGAGTATATGCATCTTTTTCAACAGAAATCAATCGCTGGGCGTTCATAGCCGGACTGCGGGGTGAATATACCCGGACCGCGAACGAGAGCGACCGGATTAAACGGGATTACTTCGACCTGTTCCCGAGCCTGAGCGCCACCTATGCCTTCAACAACCTGAAGACCTGGATGCTGGTCGGACAATACACGCGCAACATCGAACGTCCGGCCTTCTATACGCTCAACCCGAACCGGCTCCAGACTTCCGATTACAGCTACAACATAGGCAACCCCTACCTGCAACCGACCTATATCCACCGTTTCAGCACGACCCTTGTCTATAATTACCGTTACACGCTGACAATCGGAGGCAGCCTGCACCGCAACCTGATCCGCGAATTCTGCAAGGTAGATGCCGTCGACCCGGACGTTTCGTATATCACCTACGAAAACCATGACGTCGAAAACCATTGGTTCGTTGCCGCCAGTATCCCGGTTCAACCCGGCCCATGGCTTAACCTGGCAGCCAATTTCGTCGGTGTACGCCAGGATATCCGTATGACGGAGAAAGCCGCATTTGCCCACCATTACCTGGCATTCGCAAACGCGACCGCAACCTTCACGCTGCCGAAAGACATCACGTTCGAAGGACAATACAACGGAGCCAGCCGCCTGTATTCAGGAAACAGCGAAGTGGCTCCCCGGCACATCGTCAGCCTGTTTGCCCGGAAGAAGCTGGCCGGCAACCACTTTCTGATAACTGTTTCGGCCGATAATATCTTCAACCGCTATAATGACTTTGCCAGCCATATCGAAGCCTACACGTCACAAAGCCACTTCAAAAGCGGACACCTCGGACGTACCTTCAAAGCGACACTGACCTGGAACTTCAACAGCGGCAGGAAAGTCAAGAAGCCGACAATCGAACGGGGCGTAAACTCTGAAAGAAACCGGTTGAACGAAAAATAGATCGGAATGATTGACTGTTAAAAACAATGACATTATCTTTGAACAAACATAGTACGAACAATATAAAAACAAATAAAATCATGGAAGAAAGACTTTTAAACGAGAAAGAAAGCCTGGAACTCATCACACAGATGATAAACTCCAGCAAAAAGAATATGGAGATCGGCCAGGGGAATTACCTCCTGGTGTGGGGTTATTTCACAACTGCCCTGTCGATCATTCTGTTTACACTGATCGCTCTTACCCACAACATGATATGGAGCTGGGGATGGATGCTGATGTTCGTCATGTGGCCCGTCATGTCTTACCGGCAAAGGCAGCAGCCCCCGAGGGTCATCACCTATACCGACAAAGTAATCATGCAGGTCTGGCAGGTAATGGGCTGGATGTTTGTCATCACTTTCCTGACAACTGGCACCATTGAGTTCATTTTCGGCAGATACGTCGACTTTATCCTTATGCTGCCGTTATCCCTGATATACTGCGGATTGGGAGTATCTATCACCGGTATTATCGTACAGGGGCGCTGGATGATTTATACCCCTTTGGTTGCCTTTGTCATAGCGATTTATATGCTAACCATGCTGATAATGGGTGAAAAAGCGACAACTTTGTGGTATCTTTACTTCGGTTTATCGTTCGTGTTTATGATGATCATACCCGGACATATCGTCAATAATAAAGCCAGGAAGCAATGTTTAAAGAATTAGATCCGTTACTTCATTCACAATTGCGGCTCGCCGTGATATCCATCCTCCTTTCGGTCGAGGAGGCTGAATTCGTCTATCTGCGGGAAAAGACGCAGGCGACAGCGGGAAACCTGAGTGTACAGATAGACAAACTGAGCGAAGCCGGCTACATAGAAGTCGAAAAGAGCTTTGTCGGAAAGAAACCCCGTACCACCTGCCGGATAACACCCGTAGGACGACAGGCATTCGAGAATTACGTAAATGCCCTGAAAGACTATATCGGAGGAAGCTAATCCCTCCGCCAGTCACCGTATACCAATAAAAAAGGCTGCCATCAATACGACGGCAGCCTTTTTATATCATTAATCCCTGCTAATTAAATAGCGTATAAAGAACTGATAGATTCGCCACTGCAAACACGGCGGATTGCTTCAGCAAACATATCGGCAACAGACAATACTTTTACTTTTTCGCATTTCTTTGCGTAAGGAATAGAATCGGTAAAGATCATTTCCGTCAATGCAGACTGGTCTACACGGGTAGAAGCCGGGTCAGACATAACAGCGTGGCTGGCGATTGCACGTACAGACTTAGCGCCGTTTTCAATCATCAGGTTAGCGGCCTTGGTGATTGTACCGGCTGTATCCACCATATCATCCACCAAAAGAACGTCCAAGCCTTCCACGTCACCGATGATACGCATTTCAGCTACCTCATTGGCACGCAGGCGTGACTTGTGGCAGATAACCATCGGCAATCCCAGATATTTGGAATAGCTGCTGGCACGTTTCGTACCACCCACGTCAGGTGTTGCGATACATAAGTTATCCAAAGGCAGTTCTCCCTTGATATAATCCAGGAAGATAGAAGAAGCATACAGGTGGTCGACAGGAACATTGAAGAATCCCTGGATCTGGTCTGCATGTAAATCCATTGTAATCAGACGGTCGATACCGGCAGTGCTCAACATATCTGCGATCAATTTTGCACCGATAGACACACGGGGTTTATCCTTTCTGTCCTGACGGGCCCAACCGAAATAAGGAACAACAGCAATTACAGAATGTGCAGAAGCACGTTTAGCCGCATCAATCATCAGGAGCAACTCCATCAGATTGTCCGAGTTAGGAAATGTTGATTGAACAAGGAACACGTCACGACCACGGATAGACTCTTCATAAGATACTGAAAATTCACCGTCAGCAAAATGTTGAATGTTCATCTGCCCCAGAGGACAACCAAGACTATTGCAAATTTTCTCTGCAAGATACCGGGAGTTGGTTCCCGAAAACACCAAGAAAGGAGTTTGTGCACTCATTATTCCGAATATTTATCTTAAGTAAATAGATTTGAATTGTGCTGCAAAAGTACAAAACTTATTTGCAATTATCCCTTTATCTTCGGAAAACTTTCAACAATAAGGGCGAGTCAACCCCGCCCCTGTTACTTTTTCTAACGAAATGAAAGACTCATCACTTATACGTAAACTTCAGAACCTTACCCGAATAAGCCGGCAAAACCAGCTGATACGGCCACGCCGCCGTCAGCGTACTGATACTGGTCTCTCCCGTCAACAAATCCGTCAGCGTAGCGGCCTTGTTATCGTCAAAACCCAGTGTAAGAAATGCGTCGGAAGGAATCTTTACCCGCACCGTCTGTTCGCTTTTATCGAAATTCACGACAATCAGTACGACCTCGTTACGGTATTTGCGCATAAAGGCATACTGGCTATTCGAATTGAAATACGGATTCCGCGAGTTGGCATACATCAGGTCGAAGAAAGCCCCCTGAGTAATGGCCTGCTCCGATTTCGCCACGTTCAGTATCCGGGCATACTTCTCACGCAATTCACGCTGCTCGTGCGTCAAACCGGCGCCATCGAACTTCCAGTCGTTGATCCATTTGCGCAGGCTCTCCACGCTCCAGTAATCGAATATCGTCGTACGCCCGTCGCGTCCGCTGAAACCTTCCTCGTCCATACCCGGCTCGCCCAACTCCTGACCGCTGTAGATCATGACCGGGTTCGTATTCATCATGGCCGAAACAATCATGCCGGGGATACCCGGACGGTGATCGCCGGCAAAGAAATAAGAGGCGATACGCTGCTCGTCATGGTTTTCCAGGAAGTTCAACATATGTGACTGGATACCTTCCAGGCTCTGCCAGCAGTAAGAGATCGCGTTGGCAGCAGCCTGATTGCACATCACCGCACGCACGGTATCGTACAGTCCTACCTTATCATACAAATAGTCAAAATGACCGTTGAAAATATAGTTACGGTATTCTGCCGGATTATAAACCTCGGCAATGAAAACAACAGCATGTTTTTCTTTTACCTTCGGAATCACCCAGTTCCAAAATTCCACCGGTACCATCTCCGCCATATCGCAACGGAAACCGTCAACGCCTTTATCCGCCCAGTAAAGCAGGATATCCAGCATCTTCGTCCAGGTGCCGGGCACCGGGTTGAAATGACAGATCCGGCCATTCACATAATCCACGCCATAATTCAGTTTGACCGTTTCGTACCAGTCGTTCTTTCCCGGACACGGACTAAAACAGTCATTTCCCGTCACTTTAGCGGGGAACTCGCTATAATCGTAATCCCCGTGCGCTTCGGCAAACGACAGGTGCAACGGGCATCCCGGAATATAATAGAAGTTATTATTGCGGTCGAACCCTTTGGTCGTATCATCATGCTGCCCCAGATCTTCGACATACGACATGCGGGCATCCGAGTAATATTCGCGTGCCACATGGTTCGGCACAAAGTCAATGATCACCTTCATCCCGGCATCGTGCGTACGTTTCACCAACGCCTCGAACTCCTTCATACGGTTCGGCACCTTCTCTGCCAGGTCGGGGTCTATATCGTAGTAATCTTTTATTGCATAAGGGGAACCGGCTTTGCCTTTCACCACGTCCGGATGGTCTTTGCGTATCTGATAAGCGGAATAATCGGTCTGGGTAGCATGTTCTATCACTCCGGTGTACCAGATATGCGTCGTACCCAGTTCCTTGATCTTTGCCAGGGCCGTCGGTGAAAAGGCGGAGAACTTTCCTACTCCGTTTTCCCTTACACTACCGTTCTTTGCCAACGGAGACTTCAGATTTCCGAACCAACGGGGAAATACCTGATAAATGATCATTTTATCCATTTGTTTCATCGCTTTTATCAACTTTAAATATTATCGGTAAAAGTTATCCAGGCAAGCGCCGGACAAAGCTATGGCAGAAGCATATTGTTCTTCCGCGCCATAATCGCTTTCACCAGTGTTTCATGTTTATTCTCTTGTATCACCAATTCGAATGCGCGGATCGCTGCATCATAACCGATACGGGCAATCTGTTCCACATTCTCCAAATCAAAAGTCTTATACATGCCGAATTCTTCCGCCTCGATCAACACGTCGCACATCTCACGATCTTCCAGCGTATTGGCCCGGAACATATAATGATAGGAACGTTCTGCAATATGAAATATCGTTTGCTTGTATTTCTGGGGAACCAGCGGGCTGACATTCACCCCGATCACCCGCTCGCACCTGTCGCGGATTATGGAAACCGGGAAGTTATGAAACAAACCGCCGTCCACATAATGTACCCCGTTAATCACTACCGGACTGAAAATGATCGGTATACTGCACGAAGCAGTCACCGCCTCCACGATAGGCCCGCTATCGAACTCATGGCTTTCGCCGTTATCCAGATCGGTCGCTACCACAATCATAGGGATTTTCAGTTCTTCAAATGTCTTGGCTCTCAGATGGCGTTTCAGGAAATACCGGAAACGTTTGCTGTCGAACAAGCCGGACTTGGGAAGCTGGAGTTGTGCAAATTCGGAAAATTCACGGCCTGTAAAGAGTTCTTTCAACTCGTCTGCCGAATAGCCGTCGGCAAACAAAGTACCCATTAACGCACCGACACTCGTCCCAACGATGATATCCGGCTTCAGTCCGCACTCCTCCAGTAATTTGAATACCCCAAGGTGTGCAAAACCTTTCGCGCCTCCGCCGCTTAAGGCCAATCCCAATCTATAGGTCTTATGGTTCGATTCTTGCGTCATTGTATGTTTTCTCTCTTTTACGGTGACAAATATGCTGTTTTTTTTAGAATGAAACAGTATTATTTACGAAAAAGTTTCTCTACGTTTTTATTTTTCTTACATTTACGGGAAACAAAATAACGATCCTAAGGGGTGGTTATTCATTTTAAATCTAACGACTATGATAACTAGTATTTTCTGGATTGTGCCCGTAGCGTCGGTTCTGGCGCTGGTATTTGCCTGGTTCTTCTTCCGGCAAATGATGAAAGAGAGTGAAGGAACGGAAACGATGGCTAAAATCGCTTCTTATGTGCGTGAAGGTGCGATGTCGTACCTGAAACAACAGTACAAGGTAGTAGCCTCGGTTTTCCTTGTACTGGTTATCTTGTTTTCCATTATGGCTTACGGCTTCGGCGTACAGAACGAATGGGTGCCGATCGCCTTCCTGACCGGCGGTTTCTTCTCTGGACTGGCGGGATTCCTGGGGATGAAGACGGCGACTTATGCCTCCGCCCGTACAGCCAATGCCGCCCGTTCATCACTCAACAAGGGATTGCAGGTCGCTTTCCGCAGCGGTGCCGTCATGGGACTGGTGGTGGTCGGCCTCGGACTGCTCGACATCTCTTTCTGGTATGTCCTGCTGAACGCTTTCATTCCGGATGAAGCCCTGAACCCGACCCATAAACTGACCATTATCACTACGACCATGCTAACCTTTGGCATGGGAGCCTCTACACAGGCGCTCTTTGCCCGCGTGGGAGGCGGAATCTATACAAAAGCTGCCGATGTAGGAGCCGACCTTGTCGGGAAAGTGGAAGCCGGCATTCCGGAAGACGACCCACGTAACCCGGCCACCATCGCCGATAACGTGGGTGACAATGTAGGCGACGTAGCCGGTATGGGTGCCGACCTGTACGAATCTTACTGCGGTTCGATACTGGCGACCGCCGCTCTGGGCGCCGCCGCTTTCGTTTCGTCCGGCAATATAGAAATGCAATATAAGGCAGTAGTCGCACCGATGCTGATCGCGGCTGTCGGCATCGTCCTCTCTATCCTGGGTATTTTTGCCGTCAGGACGAAAGAGGATGCCAATATCCGGCAGTTGTTGAAGGCGCTGGCTATCGGTACAAACCTCAGTTCGGTGCTGATCGCTGTTTCCACCTTCGGGATACTTTATCTGCTCGGCCTCGACAACTGGTTCTGGATCAGTTGCTCGGTAGTGATCGGCTTACTGGTGGGTATCGTGATCGGTCAGGCAACGGAATATTACACCTCACAATCCTACAACCCGACCAAACGGGTTTCGGAAGCGGGACTGACAGGGCCGGCCACCGTTATCATTTCCGGATTAGGACTGGGAATGCTTTCTACCGCTATCCCCGTGCTGGCTGTTGTGGTAGGTATCATCTGCTCTTTCCTCTTTGCCTCGGGATTTGACTTTAACAATGTAGGAATGGGACTTTACGGAATCGGCATCGCTGCCGTCGGCATGCTTTCCACCCTGGGTATCACATTGGCTACCGACGCTTACGGCCCGATTGCCGACAATGCCGGAGGAAATGCCGAAATGTCTGGTCTGGGCAAAGAAGTACGCAAACGTACCGACGCCCTCGACTCGCTGGGTAACACCACAGCCGCCACCGGTAAAGGATTTGCCATCGGCTCTGCCGCCCTGACGGGATTGGCGTTGCTGGCGTCTTATATAGAAGAGATCAAGATCGGCCTGCTGCGCCTGGGAGAAAACGTCTTGTCGTTTGCCGACGGGCGTACGATGGAGGTATCGAAGGCTTCTTTCTCCGACTTTATGATCTACTACGATGTGACGCTGATGAATCCGAAAGTACTGTCGGGCATGTTCCTGGGATCGATGATGGCCTTTATGTTCTGCGGACTGACGATGAACGCCGTAGGACGCGCCGCCGGACATATGGTAGAAGAAGTACGCCGCCAGTTCCGCGAAATACCGGGTATCCTGACAGGAAAAGCGGAACCCGATTACGCCCGTTGCGTAGAGATTTCGACGAAAGGGGCACAACATGAGATGGTTGTTCCCTCATTGCTGGCGATCATCGCCCCGATAGTGACCGGACTGATATTCGGTGTGACCGGCGTGATCGGCCTGCTGATCGGCGGACTAAGCACAGGTTTCGTACTGGCCATCTTCATGGCCAACGCAGGCGGCGCCTGGGACAACGCAAAGAAACACATCGAAGAAGGCAACCACGGCGGCAAAGGCAGCGAAGCCCATAAGGCAACCGTTGTCGGCGATACCGTCGGCGACCCGTTCAAAGACACTTCCGGTCCGAGCCTCAATATCCTGATCAAGCTGATGAGCATGGTGGCTATCGTGATGGCGGGGTTGACTGTAGCGTGGAGTTTGTTCTGAAACAGTTAATATTATCTAACCGGGATCAAATACTTCCATACGAATAGTTCGTAATTACGAGCTATTCGTATTTTTGTTGATAGTAAACAACTTTAAATAGATCCTGTATGAAAACAACTTGTCTGCTCCTCTCCTCCGTCTTGTTACTGGGATGTTTATCCGCCTGCAACATTTTCACCCAGAAACAAAAAGCACTGAAAACGAACGACGGAAGTATCACCACCGTTGAAACAGGCGGAAACGAACTGACCGTGTGCGACTTCGCCCTGGCGAAAGACACTATCGACGTGCCGCTCAGCGAATTTGTCGAAGACTGCCGCATCATACGTTTCGACAACTCTGACTCCGCCATGTTCAAAGCCTGGTTCACACTCGTCACCGACCAGTATATCGGGGTACGGCAACGAAGCGGCGGACCGTTCAAACTCTTCGACAAAGAGGGTAAATTCCTGCACGACATCGGCTCCGTAGGCAATGGGGCCGGAGAATATGCCATATCCATTTACGATGAAGTCATCGACGAAAAGAACGACCGTATCTTCCTCTCGCCTTTCTATGGCCGGAAGATCATGGTGTACGGCACGAACGGCAAATGGATCAAAGACATCCCGCTTCCGGGACAGATCAACAAACCTAAATTATCGCTCAATGCGGACGGCACATTATCCGTCGTACACATGCCATTTCAGGAAGGGGAACCGCTCGCTTTCCAAGTGGATATGGAAGGAAACATCCTGAAACAGATCCCGGCAACCGCCAAAAGGACAGTGTCGGACTTCAACGGAGAAGTTTTCTCTTACAAAAACGGCAACGGGTTCGATTTCTTCCACACCAGCATAGACACTCTTTTTATCTACAATCCTGTCGGCAACCGGTTATTACCTGAATTTACCATGACTTTCCCGAATCCGGAAGAGAAACCGATACATCTATACTACCGGCTCCCGAATCACTTCATGGTCAATTATTATTTCTGGGGGAAAAACGGTCCGGAAAATAGCGGAGATATCCTGATTGATAAAAAGAAGAATGCTTCCTCCCATTTCCGTCTGATAAACGACTTCTACGGCAACCTCCCCATCTCCGGAACAGGCCACAATTTCTACCAGGGATATTTTATCCGGAATATGGAACCGGGACAGCTGGCCGAACAGATAGAAAAACATCTCGCCTCCGGCAAATGCCCCAGCCAGGACAGAAAGAAACTCGAGGAACTGGCAGCGACGCTGGATGAGAATGATAATAATGTGTTATTTGTCGGGAAAGTGAAGAAGTAAAGGGGATATGTGATAATTATAGAAATAATTGAACCTACTTTTCCCTTGATGGAAAAGTAGTCAAAAGATCAAGGCTGCACCTGCCTCGCTACTGCGCATCCTTCGTTCGCTGTCGTCTGTGAACTCGCTTCGCTCAAACAGCACAGCCTCCGGACGCTCTCTGCGGATGCTTCGCTTTACGCTCATCAGCTGAGGCCTTTCATAGAACGCTTTGCGTTCTCCTGGGATGGCCGATACTACCTGTTAAATCCGAAAGTTTTTGTTCTATAAGTATCGGTCTCGGCCATCCTAAGAGGAAGCTGTGCTTCCTGGGAAAGGCCTAAGCGGGTGAACGTCCGCGTAGGTGAAAGACGGAACGGTAAAGAAAATCCGTTGTTTGAGCGTAGCGAGTTTCGGATTTTCGAGTGGAGTCTTTCGTCGAAGTAGTGAAGCCGGTTGAGCCTTGATCTTTTGGTTACTTTTCTATCAAGAGAAAAGTAACATTCAAATCTGATAATATCCAAACCTTTCCTACTCTTCCTACTGCTTCTTCCTGCCCAACAGGAACCCCAACAACTCCATGATAAACTGGAGGATGGTTCTTACCTTGTTTCCACTGCCATTTTCTTTCTCACTCATACGCTTTATTATTTAAGTTATACACTATGGGGACCAGCGACCGTGCAATGCTTTCCAGCATGTTGCAATACGCCTCGCGGTTATCCCCGTTTACTTCACTGATATATTTGCTGTAGGCCATCTCGCGAGCATAAGCCCGGGGATAGTTGCTGACGGCGGCCGCCTGTTTGTAGGCGGTGGCGATCAGGCGGGCAAAATCGAGAAAACTGTTCTCCGCCCGGTCGTAACGGCGGAACACAAGGCCGCCGGGATTATCCAGGTCCGTCTTTCCCCCGTGCCAGTAAGCGTTGGAAACGCCATAGCCGGTCAGCCCGAAGAAATTATTGTAGTACGTAGCCAGGCGGCTCTCTCCCCACCCGCTTTCGATAGCAGCCTGCGCCAGGATGACTACCGGGTTCAGGCCGTACAACTCACCCGCCATACGGGCGGCGGGGAGGTACTTTGTTGTAAACGATTGCTTATCCATATGATATCCGTTTCAGGTAGATTACTCGATTTCGGGACGGTCGCTACCACCGCCTTCCGGCGGAGTTGAAGGTTTCGCCTCCTCCAATTTGAAGCGCTCCCCCTTCGTAGTCTGGGTCAGGTTACGAAGTTTGGCGCCGGGACGGAAACGGAGACGGGCACGGTACAACAAATTGGTCGAGAAATCATCGGTCGTAACACTTCCCGAACTGGTCTGGATCAGCTGGAACGTCCCCAGGTCGCCACACTGGACCACTTCCCCACGCCCCAGAAACATCAGAAGGAAACGGATCACACGGTCGATCACCACCTTCACATCCCCACTCGAAGCGGTCGAACTCTCCGCCACCGCATCACACAACTCATCAAACGTGCAGGTCCCCGTCGCACGGGTCTGGGCATAATAGAGCTTCTCTTTCCCTGCTTCCACATTTTTACTGAGGTTCTTCCGGAGAACCAAATGATACTGTACTGCCATAACTTTACTGTTTTTAGTTGATTATTAATTACATATCAAAGATACGACCGGAGGAAAGGCAGGTTGAAGCCATAGGTGACGGGACGTTACGAAGCGACAGTTTATTTCAGATAATTTCAGATATCGCCGGGCAATCGTATGAAAAGAAGATGGTATTATGTAGAAACAAATCCGAAAAGAAATCGTATATTTGTCAACGTACTAAAAAACAGAATGATATGACATTTATAGCCAATCCCATTTATGACGTCGTCTTCAAGTTTATGATGGAAGACGAGAAGGTAGCCAAACTGCTGCTTTCCGCACTATTGAAAAAAGATATCATCGAGTTGCAGATGCGCCAACATGAATACACAGCCATGCAACAAACCCGTATCTCCCTGTTCCGTATGGACTTCTCAGCCAAAATCCGTGACAACGACGGCACAGAACACCTTGTGCTTATCGAATTGCAAAAAACATGGCTGGCTACCGAAACTCTTCGTTTCCGCCAGTATCTGGGTACGCACTACCTCGATAAAAACAACATGCGCGACAATGGA
Source organism: Parabacteroides sp. AF17-3 (assembly GCF_003635445.1). NCBI lineage: Bacteria > Pseudomonadati > Bacteroidota > Bacteroidia > Bacteroidales > Tannerellaceae > Parabacteroides > Parabacteroides sp. AF17-3. The sequence continues at coordinate 54,333 of NZ_QTMM01000012.1, forward strand.
GAGTCACGCTTCGGCCTGCCCATTATCTCCATTTATATCCTCGGTCATATCCTGGGCGACCTGAAAGAACCGGTCGTTTACGTACGCCGCCGATATCTGGATTACGATGATCAGGAGATCGATCAGAAAGATCCCTTTATCGAAAGTCTGACCCACGACAGCATCATCATACAGATTCCTTACCTGCAAGGTCGTACCCGCAATCGTCTCGAGCGCCTGCTCCATGTATTCGACCAGAATTACCGTACGCCCGGCGACGAGCATCTGCTAGAAATAGACGAAACCATCTTCACCGCCAACGAGCAGGTCATCCTTACCCGCTTACTTAAAGCCGGTGTAGCCCCTGACGTGCGCCGCTCCATGGAAGTAGAAGACGAAATCCTCTCCGAAATCGAAAAGCGCGACACTGACATTATGCAGAAAGAACAGGAACTCGAACAGAAAAGACGGGAACTCGAACAAAGCAAACAAGCGATCGAGCAAAGCAAACAAGAACTCGAACAAAAAGATAAAATGTTACAGGAAATGGTCCGAATGCTGACGCAAGCCGGAATTTCGCCGGAAGACATTGCACAAAAACTATCTTTATCCCTTCAGGATGTAAAAAATTTACTCTAAGGAAGTTATTCGATTACACGACTCGCTAAAAAACGAACAAATAATTTGCCGCATCCATTGATTTTTAGTATCTTAGAAGAATAAAACCATACATTTTATGGAACAAACGACCTTCACGATACGGGCCTACGGAGTAGGCGAACTGGCGGCACTCTACAGCCCTCACCTCAGCCGCAGGGGAGCGATCCTGCAACTTTGGCGGTGGATCAATTATCATGGCGTACTGAAAGCCAAACTGGTTGAACTGGGGTATCATCCCGGAGTCAGGAGTTTCACACCCCGCCAGGTGGAATGCATCGTCGAACATTTAGGGGAACCCTGAAAAAGAAGAGAACGGGTGGCGCAGTCATCCCAAAGGACTGCCGCAACTGTTTTCAGGGACTGCGGCAGTCGTTTTATGTCGTTGCGGCAACCCCTGAAAACAACTGCCGCAGCCAGTGGAGAAAGAAAGGGCGGGGGCAGAAAGGGCAGACAAAAAGGCATTTTTGAAAACTTTATAATAAGATGTCACTTGTTACTTCTATGAATGTTTCGTAGAAGTAACACCGTACAGAAGTTTTTCAAAACACCTTTTTGTCTGCCCTTTCTGCCCCCGATCAGTTAAAACGGAAGCTGCGGGTCGGGGCGTCCACCACCGTCATCCTCCTTATTATCACCACCTTCGCCCTCATCCGAAGGATCATAGCCAAATCCTTTGCGACGCGCTTCCACCTGGTCATTACTCAATTCCATGACGGCATACAGCCGCTTTCCATGTCTCTTTTGTGACTCGAATTCACCGCTTTTTAACACTCTGCCCAGCAAATTAACACTCATTGTAGTCATGGAATAGCGTGTTCGTTCCGCTATTTTAGACAGGATTTCGCTTGCAGAGAGCAAGAGGGGCAGCTCGAAACGGACCGGCTTGCGGAAATAGGTATAAAACAATTCCGCTTCGGGGCACGATTGCTGGAAAGGCTCGTTGTTGTCGTTTATTTCCGTTATGTCATTTTCGGCAAACCAATAACGGAAATTCTGTTTGTAGAGCGCCAGCGCCTGGGCATAGATGGCGGCATGGTCTATTTCAGAAGTATAATCGATCCGGAGCGTTTCGAAACAAAGGAAACGGCGCGACCCGGTGCGATCTGTCAGAATCTGGCTGTCGTTTACCGTGGCGGCAAACGAAGCACGGCGCACGAACGTCTCCGCATTACGGGCATACGGGCGGCGTTCGAGGATAGAATCTTTTGTGATCAGGGCCTTCAACTGGTTCAACTCCACGCGGCTCTGTCCCGACAGTTCATCGAGGATGATCAGGAAGCAATCGCTCATCAACAACGACGAATCTTTTGCCGTAGGATCGAGGTTGCCGGAGAAGACATAGTTTCTAAGCACGGGCGGCACCAGGTTGCGCAGCCAGGTGGTCTTCCCCAACCCCTGTGCACCGCTCAGCAACAAGACCGTATGATTGGTCTGCCGCTCGTCGATGGCACAGGCTACGACTGCCACCAGCCATTTCTTCAGGCATTTCTCCCAATACTCGGGGTGGGTAGTGTCGATTGTGGCTGCCAGGCGGCCGATAGGGTCCGTCGTCCCGTCCCAGCGCGGCAGGTTATCGAAGTAAGACTTGAAAGGATTGTACTCGGGACTGAAATCGGAATAGATCACCGAACGCAGGTCGGACACGCGGCAAAACACGCCCGATTTCTGCAATGCACACCAGACGGAATTCTCCCAATAATCGGTGACCGGTTGAAAGGCATCGTGTTTCTTCAGGTCCCGGTATTCAACCGTACGTCTGACGATATTGCGACGAAGTTTGTAATATTTCGTCAGAAACTCCTGTATCTGATTGACAAAACTGTCTCCGCGCTGCAAACGGAACGCCGGCTTCTCCGTAGCATATTGTTCGGTATGCGCATAAGCACTGTCGATTGCCTGTCGGCGTTCCTCGACCGGCAGGTCGTCAAATGATTTTGCGGCATAGGCTTCGACCTCCTCTCTGGCAACCCCGAAGCGGTTGCAGTAGCCGGCAAAAAGGTGCACGTAATTGTTGCGGTTGCCCTCGGCATAAGGGAACTTGCGGCTGGCCTTTCTACGGGCGGAAGAGATCAGTTGTGACACAGTCTTTCCGCCTATGGCTTCTATCGGCGGCAGATCGGCGGGCAAAGTGCCTTCCCCTTTCAGCCAGGGTTCGAAACGGGGAGAGAGATAGAGCTGCTGATCGTACGACATGATGCAGAGCCGTCCGGCATCGCTGCCCGAAGTGTCCGCCCCGACACCCAGCAGGCGTTCGTACCAGTCTTTCACCAGCTTGTAGACAGCGAGATGGTTTGCGGGGATCAGTTCGGTCCCGACAGCCGGATAGACAATGATCTTGATGCCCCGTCCGCGCGGGCTGATCCAGCAGGCCACCGTATAGACGGCTTCGCGCACCAGGGCAAGCAGGCGCGGCAAGTCTTCTTTGTTCAATTCATCGAAATCGAGGATGGTAAGCGGATTGTAGCCTGTCATATATTTCGGCAACCGTTGTTTCTGATAGGTAGCGGATACGGTTATGGCAGGCAGCTTTTTCTTCTGCATGTCGGCTTCATCCTGATTTCCGGCGTCCATAAAGGCGCGGATACGGTTAATTTCGGTGGCATACTTGCCATTGCGGATGTCGTAAAGGGCGTCGATCAGGGGAATATCCCCCATACATCTCTTAAATCCGGCGAATAAGGTTACGTTTATCATAATAAGATAAAATTAAGTGAGTATTATTCTGCCCAAGGTACGGGCATTAAACAAGGCAGCCTATGTTTTTACATTATATTATGAAAAACATAAGCTGCACGACAAACATCAATCGTCCTTGCGGGTAGAAAGATACTCCATCACCCCATTCACGAGCGTACCCAACGCCAGTGGTTCCACTTTGCCTTCAGGACAGACCTTCATGACGGTATCGAGCGAACGGAGGAAAGGCTTCACTTCATGGCAGTCGTTAACCGTCCATTTGCGGCTCTCGATCAGGGGAGCGATCTGGGCGACAAACTCTTCCAGGGAACAATGGAACGTAATGGTTTCGCCTACCACCATATCCTCCTCCCAGACGGCATGTTCCAACATCCGGCCCAGGGTGTTGCTTAGTTTCATCACTTCGTGCAATTTCTTTTCCAGCTGCACGCATTCATTTCTCAAATCCAGTACTGCTCCATTCAACAGGGCGGCGTTCAGTTTTTTTTCATATGAATTTAATATAATAAAAGAATTCCCAATGATTTGGGAATTTGAATATTCAGTTCTTATTAGATTTGAACTTGTTCAGATCGTATTAGAGAACACAGATTATGCAGAAGCTTGTACGCATTCTACCGGTAATATTGACATAATCAGACTCCTTACATTTGTTTTATAGCAGACCAAAACTGAAAACCGCAAAGATTCTCACGAATCCTTGCGGCCATCAATTATGTAGAAAAACTACTCAAGCATTTAAGCTCGCCTAAGTAGATAAGTTATAATCTCGATTTATTTAAGGCTTATCCCACCAAATACGGCCTTCCGTCCTTTCTACAGCCGGACCATAGTTCGAATCTTCAATCAACTGTTTTAGTGCTGCATTATAATTATCCAGATTTTCACTATTGGGAGCCCCTAATGCTGCCCGGCGCGGAATAATCAGCGTAGATCCGCCCGTTACAATCGATTCAAGAAAAGCTACTCCATTTTCAGGCGTGGGTTGATCTTTAAATGCAGGCAAACCTGTACGCTTCCAGGTAGCCCATGCTTCCTCCGGACGCATAAAGAGATTCACCCACTGCTGGGAAATAATCTTTTCCAGTGAAACTGTTTGGAATTCCGGGCGGGCCAGATAAGCGGATATCTTCTCTTCTGTGATCGGAGCATAAATACCACTATTCTCGTTCATAGCTGCCGGAACTGCCATCTTCACGGCCCATGCCTGATATTGTTCCATGGAAGCTCTGATCCCATCCCGATACCATGTCAACGCATCTTTTCCTCCCATTACACGACCTTCCTTAAAGGCAATCTCGGCCATCATAAAGCATGTTTCAGGATAGGTGATCATCGGTGTAAACAGACTGATCTTTTCCTGCGAAACATCAAAAGAGGCATCTTCTTTATTACGGGCAGTAATCTGGGTTCCCACCTTTCCTCCGTTCTTCACATAAAACCGGCTTTCGATCTGGCTATTATGGCGAATATCGATCGTACGGGCGGTTCCGCCATCGTCTATATACTCGATCGTATAATATGAATTCTTCGACCAATCGCTACTCGAACTGTCCGGATTGGCAGACATTCCTGTAAAACGGTGATTTACCCACTGAGAGAAACGAGTCTGGTAGTCCGGATAATACTTCTTTACGGTTTCAAAGTATTCGTCGTTAGTCTTATTATTGTTTCCGTCACCGAATCCGTTCCGGCGTACCAGCAACGGCAGGCGCGGGTCATCGTACGCTTCGAGAAAACTGACCAGGGCACGTGATGCACAATACTGGTACGTCAGGATATGCATATCGTCTGTATTATCATTGTGTTCGTTCGGATGATTATACAGGCAAGATTCGTCCAGGCTGGAAATAATACCACCCGTATTAGATAATACTTCGCTTAAAACCGATTTATAGAAACTATTGTCGGCCTTTTCCAGGCGTTGCGCCATTTTTATACGCAATGTATTGGAAAATTTGATCCATTTAGCGATATCTCCTTTATAGAAATAATCATTGCTGCCCAGATTATACTGGTTTTCGTTCGAGTTCTGCAAAATAGAAATATTCTCCTTTACCTTCCGGTCGAACGCTTTGTAGAGCTCTTCCCCGTCCAGCGATTTCTGATAAAGGTCATAACGCGGCGTACGGATTCCATCAGATGCCAGTTTGAACGCTTCCGTATAAGGAGCGGCCCCGCATACGTCGAACATCAGCCACGCCTCATAGGTTTCTAGGATATTAGCAATAGCAGCCAGATCCTGGAAACGTTCAGCTTCCGAATTTCCGGGAATAACCGTATTTACCAGATAGCGTAGCTGCAAACCGATCTGTCCGAAATAGTCACCGTAATAGGGTGTATAGGGCGATGGTCGCCCGGATGTACCTGTCGGGTTCACATAGGCACCTTCCTGCGCTCCGGTATAATTCACGATATATTGCATATACTGCATCACACCGCTGTATTTATTCATCAGGTGGCCACGACTATTGTTATTAAAATTCATCGTAGCTCCGGTAAAAGCATTCCGGGGGTCGGTCTGTCCCAATAGTTCCGGGTTCGTATTCAGTTCTTGATAATCATCCAGGCACCCCGTGAGCATGGACAATGCACATACTCCTGCCAATATTAATTTTATTATCTTATTCATATATGATGCTTTTATATTATTAGAATCTGAGAGTTAAGTTAAGTGCATAGGTACGCGCAAACGGTACACCACCGATGTCTATCGGCTGCAACGGATTGTTACTGGAGATCGACTCCGGATTCAGACCGTCGGTCAGCTTATTCACCAGATAACAGATATTACGGGCTGTCAGGCCGACACGCAGATAGTTAGCGCCGAATTTCTTACAAATGTTTTCCGGCAAACGGTAACCAACCGTGATTTCACGCAGGCAGAACCAGGTATTATCCTGCAATCCCAGCTCGGACGGCATACCCCAACCGAAATTGTAACGATAATAAGTACTAGCCATCATCGGACGCACTCCTTTCTCCAGAGCTTCCCGGTATGTCATGCCACCCACGTCGATCGTCTGGGTGGGATCGCTATCTAACGGTGCTTTTTCTCCTTCGTCGAAGACTGCATCCAGATCGATCACATCGTATACGGTCTCTCCTTTATAATTCTTACGGGGCAGCCCGCCATGCTCCTGGTCACGACCGGCAAGCGACGATTTTAACGTACCCATATTCGAGGCGTATTTATAGGTATGCGAAAAGAAGTTTCCACCTACACGCCCGTCCACCATAGCATAAAAGTCGAAGTTTTTATAAGAGAACGATGTATTGAAGCTCAACAAGAAGTCAGGTTCTACCTTACCGATGACTTTACGTTCCGGAATACCTTTGTCCGATTCCCTCACATAACGATATACGTGCACTGCATTCGGAGATCCGGCAGCTCCTACATAAGAAATCACCGGTTTGCCGTTTCTGTAATCACCCAGATCGTTTTCATTATTGAAACGGTAGACTCCACCGCCGTAAAATGAATTATAGGGTGTCGTGATCACACCGAAATCGCCGCCTTCATAAGCCCAGATCTCAGGACCGGCATCGTATACACCCATCAACTGCCATTCTTTGACGTTTTCATGCAGTTTGACTACTTTACCCCGGTTCAACGTAAAGTTTGTACCGATTGTCCACCGGAAATCGTGTGTACGGATCGGAGTTCCTTCCAGCTGGATCTCCACACCTTGGTTCTGGATGTTACCCGCATTGATCAGCTGCTTGCTGGCTCCCGACTCAGTAACGGCAGCCACCGACATGATCTGGTTTTTCGTGTTTGTCTTATAGTAAGCCAGGTCGAGCGTCAAACGTTCGTCGAAGAAGCGCAGATCGGTTCCCAACTCGATCGACTGCTGGATCTCGGGTTTCAGGTCATTGTTCCAGGCCTCCCCCAGGTTCGGGCTTGCCGTCAGCACGCTGTTACGATCCGCGTCATATTGGGATTCTTGTTTAAACACACCGAAACCTTTCGTCGTTGCATATGCACTTGTCCCCATACCTACACGTGCCCAAGAGGCACGGAATTTGCCAAAGGAAAACCATTTAGGTAATTTAAACGTTTCCGAAAATACCCATGAGGCGTTGACTGAAGGATAGAATACGGTATAATTATTCATCCCGGTCTGCATATAAGTCGGATAACTCAGCGTAGAAAGCCAGTCGTTACGGGCTGTCAGTTCCAGATAAACCTGTTCGCGCCATCCCAGGTTGACAATCCCCGAAATACCGAATGTCTGGTTGTTCCGCGGAGTATAATCGAATTTAGGAGTAATCTTATTCACCGAATTCGAGAATGCAAATATGGCTGGTGTCACCAAGCCTCCGTTCGTTTCTTTCGACCAGGAGTGTTGTTCGGTATTACCATAAAGCTCGCCGGCAACGATAGCGTCCAGCGTGATTTTTTCGTCACCGATCCTGATCGTATTATTGGTGCTCTGCAACATGGCCAGGAAGTTATACGAACCTGAGTTGTTACCGCCACGGCTGTAGTAACCGGTACCGGTCGGGCCGTAATTTTCACCCGTACCATATCTTTTTTCCATTGTAGATATTCCGTAATAGTTATAGTTCGCTTTCAAGCTTGCAGTCAGCCAGGGGGCGATCTTTGCCCGCAACGTAATATCGGAAAGCAGTGAGTTTTCCGAACGCAGGTTCAGATTCATATCCCTGGAATGAAGATAACTGCGCAACGATCCCCAAGGTGAGTCGTTTTCTACTGCCTTGGTTACCGGGTCACGATACAGCGATTCGTAAGCCTTCATATCCATATTTCTAGGAGTATGATAAGTAGACATCATACCTAAATTAGCATCCCAGTTCCAGGCACCTTGGTTCGCTCCGTTCTGGGCACGCGAGAAAGCATAATTCACACCCACTTCCAGTTGGAAGATACGGTTCAGATCGGTCATTCCTTTAAATGACACAGTATGACGATTGAATTTATTACGCTTGAACACACCATTATTATCTGTATAAGAATAGGACAAACGGAAAGATGATTTTTCGCCTCCACCATTGATCGACACGTTAGTCGTACTGTTTAAAGCCGATTTATATAATGCTTTCCAGTTGTCAGGATGAGATACGAACGGAGTCTTTTCACCATGCGGCAAATACTGATTCACCAGCGCCCCGTCCATCCTCGGACCAAAACTTGCGGCAGTCCTTTGCAACGAACCATCAGCTAGGAAGCCACCTTCGTAACCATTATTCGGAGCACCGGCACCGTAAACATCCTGAAAGGCGATCGGCGATTTGTAAATATCCGTCGTCTCCAATGTCTGGGAAATCTCTACACCCAACCCTTGTTTGCCATATTTACCTCCTTTCGAAACAATTACGACAGCACCATTGGCACCACGCGATCCGTACAGAGCGGTTGCGGCTGCCCCTTTTAGAACCGTTACGCTTTCGTAATCGGCCGGATTCAAGTTTTTCAACTGTGACCCCCAGTCCGTTCCATCTAACGCACCTTTCAACGGCTCCTGAATGATCATACCGTCGATAACGAAAATCGGTGCATTGTTTTTATCTATTGATTTGGCACCGCGAATAGTGATTGCAGAACTGGAAGTAACACCCGATGCACCTCCGACATTGATATTAACCCCGGCAACTTTTCCCTGTAAAGCATTAATGGGGTTGATCACATTTACACGCTGAATCTCCGTAGTCGAAATACGCGTAGTTGCATATCCCACCGAACGGGCTTGTTTCGTAACACCTAAAGCTGTCACAACCACTTCCTCCAAGGCTTGTGAGTCTTCTTTTAAAATAACATTCAGAGGTTTTTCTTGATAAATAATTTCCTGAGTTACGTAACCAATAAAAGAAATAACGATAGTGGCTCCTTTCTTTACACCACTCAGCGAGAAGTCTCCGTTGGCACCTGTCACAGTTCCATTTGTAGTTCCTTTCACAAATACAGATGCCCCAACAACGGTTTCCCCTGTATTATCTTTTACAACACCTGTGCAATTCCCACTCTGTTGGGATATTAGCACTTCACTCACTCCTGATTCAGAAGTTGCATAGATTATTCCTGTAGAAGTCAAGAGGAATAACAATACGCCAACCGCTTTTAGTCTTTTAACCATAGATTGACTTTTTTAGTTAATAAAATAGGCTAACAACCACCACCATAGTCCTGATGGGACTCCTATATTTAAAGATATAAACAGCAATAAAGAGTAAATATATTAGAAACATTTATTGATTAATTTAAAAAAACACACTGGTTGACTTATGATTATTTAATTATTTACAAAAAATGCGGGTTAAAATTTGCTTGTTTTAAATTTGTTTATATATTTGCAATATATTTTGCACCATAGTTCCATCAGGACTATGGTGGTGGTTGTTAGCCTATTTTATTAACTAAAAAAGTCAATCTATGGT
>NZ_QTMM01000012.1:64077-262914 GCF_003635445.1 Parabacteroides sp. AF17-3
AACTAATTCCTATATACATATAATAACACTTCATTCAGACAAGACTTATCGTTAAATATTCATAGGCTATATAGAACACTCATTTCCCTGCCGGTATTTTTAAGTATATATTATACAATATTCAACATTCAAAACACAGCCAACGATTTCACATCTCCGCTACCAAAATGTTCTACGAAATTGTTTTTAACTACCCGTTGAAAGCATAAATGAAGATTTGCTTGTATCTTTGCGGCCGGTAAAACATTAAAATAATCCATATGTCAATCTCACGCTTTAATGCAGTGGAGAAAGCTTCCAACCGTAAGGCCGTAGAAGCCGTCACTCCCAAACAGAAAGTATCCGAGTACTATGGCGAGAACGTATTTAACCGCAAGGCTATGCAAAAGTATCTCTCCAAGGAAACGTACAAAGCCCTGACCCACGCCATTGATAACGGAACACCTATCGACCGCGAAATAGCCAACCATGTGGCAGCCGGTATGCGTATGTGGGCACTGGAAAAAGGAGTTACCCATTATACACACTGGTTCCAGCCCCTGACCGACGGGACAGCCGAAAAACACGACGCTTTTGTCGAACACGACGGTAACGGCGGTATGATTGAAGAATTTAGCGGCAAACTGCTCGCACAGCAGGAACCGGATGCGTCCAGCTTCCCCAACGGCGGACTGCGCAACACGTTCGAAGCCCGCGGTTATTCTGCCTGGGACCCCTCCTCCCCCGCATTTATTGTAGACGACACCCTCTGTATCCCGACAGTCTTCATCGCCTATACCGGCGAGGCTCTCGACTACAAAACACCGCTGATACGTTCTGTCGAAGCACTCAACAAAGCGGCGAAAGAGGTTTGTAACTATTTCAACGAAGATGTTCACAAAGTAATCACATACCTGGGTTGGGAACAGGAATATTTCCTGGTGGACGAGGAGCTTTACTCCGCCCGTCCGGACCTCTCACTGACGGAACGCACGTTGCTGGGACACGAAAGTGCCAAGAACCAGCAGCTCGACGACCATTATTTCGGCGCCATCCCTTCACGCGTACAGGAGTTCATGAAAGACCTGGAAGTGGAATGTTACAAACTGGGCATCCCGGTGAAAACCCGTCATAACGAGGTGGCCCCGAACCAGTTCGAGCTGGCGCCCATCTACGAAGAATGCAACCTGGCCAACGACCATAACCAGTTGCTGATGTCGGTCATGAAACGTGTTTCACGCCGCCACAACTTCCGCGTGCTGCTTCACGAAAAACCGTTCATGGGTGTGAACGGCTCGGGTAAACATTGCAACTGGTCGATGGGAACCGATACGGGCATCAACCTGTTCTCGCCCGGCAAGGACCGCGAAGACAACCTGCGTTTCATCACCTTCGTGGTCAATACGCTGATGGCCGTCTATAAATTCAACGGGCTGCTGAAAGCCAGTATCGCTTCGGCAACCAACGCCCACCGCTTGGGGGCCAACGAAGCGCCTCCTGCCATTATCTCTTCCTTCCTGGGTACACAAATCAGCGAGGTACTGGATAAATTCGAAAACAGTTCGATTGAAGATGCCATCGAGGTGGACGACAAGAAACGCCTGAGCCTCGGCTTCGGGCAGATTCCCGAACTGCTACTGGACAATACGGACCGCAACCGCACGTCGCCGTTCGCTTTCACCGGCAACCGTTTCGAGTTCCGTGCTCCGGGTTCGTCCGTCAACTGCGGTTCGGCCATGCTGGCTGTCAATTCCGCCGTAGCCTATCAGTTACAACAGTTCAAGAAGGACGTGGAAGCACTCCAGGCAGCAGGCAAGAGCAAGGAAGTGGCTATCTTCGAAACATTGAAGGCTTATATCAAAGAATCCAAACCCATCCGTTTCGACGGCAACGGTTACTGCGACGAATGGAAGGCGGAAGCTGCCCGCCGCGGCCTGGATTGCGAAAACAGCGTTCCATTGCAATACGACGCTTACCTGAAGCCGGAAGTAATCCGCATGTTCAGGGAAACAGGCGTACTGAGCGAAAAGGAGCTGGAAGCCCGCAACGAAGTGAAATGGGAAATCTATATCAAGAAAGTACAAATCGAAGCCCGCGTCCTGGGAGATTTGTCCATGAACCATATCATCCCGGTCGTATTGCATTACCAGTCTTTGCTGTTGAGCAATATCACCAAGCTGAAAGAAACGTTCAGTCCGGAAGAATATGAGGAACTGTCTGCCGAACCGCGCCGCCTGGTACGCAAAATATCCAAACACGTAAATGCCGTAACACGCATGACGGACGAGATGATCGAGGCCCGCAAGAAGGCGAACGTCATCACCGACTACCGCAGCAAGGCGATCGCCTACCATGACACGGTCGTTCCGTTCCTGGATGAAATACGCGAACATATCGACGAACTGGAACTGATGGTGGACAACCAGATGTGGCCGTTGCCGAAATACCGCGAACTGCTGTTTATCCGGTAAAAAGTAACAGAATCCAAAATAGGAGGTGCATCAAAAGTTTATTTTGATACACCTCCTTTTTTTACATTGACCTGTTAAAATTAGTAAGTGCTTGATAAAATGCCTCGATATTCTCAGCCGGAATATGGGGCGGGACATCACAACCTGTCGACAAAACGAAATTCTTCCATGCTTTGGTCTGCTGTAACAGATTCATAGTCGCGGTATATACTTCTTCTGACGAGGACTGTTTAAAAAGACCGACCGGGTCCAGATTCCCCATCACCAGACGGTCTTCCGGACAGTTGGCAAGGGCATCCTGCATATCGATCTTATTACCGAAATGAAGTGCGGCCGCTCCCGACTGAACCATAGCCTCCGTACAATGGCCTGCATTTCCGCAGTTATGCAGGATTACGATAAAATGTTCGTCCTGCACGGCCTCCACTACCTGGCGGACATAGGTCGTCGAATAAAGCAGCGAATCCTCATTTGAAATCAGCCCGGCAGCCGGTTCCGCCATAATCACGCCATGAACGCCTGTCTCCTTAATCGCACGGCAATAATCGATCAGGAAACGGGTACATTTCTCCAACAGGACAGTGATGTTCTCCGGCTCCACATACAGGGCAATCATCAGTTCGGACAAACCGAACAAACGTCCCGCCAGTGAAAACGGACCGATACAGCCGGCAAAAACAGGCTTGTCCTTCACACGTTCCGCCGTCAGACGGTTTGCTTTCAGATACTCAGGGACACGTGCGGTATCCAGAGACGGTATCTGTAAATTATCAATCGACTCCTTATCGGATACCAGCGGTTCCGTTACGCTGGGCACCTCGTCTTCGGGGAAGACCACCTTCGCTCCGAAAGCCTCCGCCTCTACCGTCAGGTCCATAATCACGGTCGGGGCGGCCGAAGGATACTGCTCGTTCAACCGGCAGATAGCGTCTGCATGCACCATACCACTGGTGACTGCGTCTCTCACTGTTTTTCCACAGAGTTCAATGCCCGGATGGGTCATGATAGGGATAGCCCTACGTTCTTTTTGCCTGATTGTCTCTTGCAACCATTCTTGTATTTCCATTATTTCTTCTTTCTTTTTCGTTTATAACAGGTTTCCAGTTCACAATACTGGCAACCGTATTTTTTCTCATCTACCTCCGGACCGATGCCGATTATTCCGCTAATCGACTTGATAGGAGTCATCAGGCAGACATCAGACAGGCTGATGCCGCAAGGGGCGCCTCCCATCAGCCGGAACAACGTTTTCTGTCCGGTGAGGTGCCAGCCGCAATAGCCAGGGCTCAGGCGGTTCGTATGCCGTTCGCCTCCCAGTTCTTTTTCAAGCAGGCGTTCCATCTGGTCGCCGGCTTTCTCGGCAATACAGGTTCCGATAATATCGGCAATGAAGCATTTCAGGATATCTCCCTCCGCTTTCAGGCTGTCCTGGTATTCCTGAAAAGCCATCCCGGCCGTGGCGGCAAACAGGGCGAACCGTTCGGAGCCTTTCAGCAGGGAAGCGATTGTCCCCCCTACGGGAAAGGGTTCTCCGCCATCCAGGGTAACATATCCGTCATCCACCGTACCGTCGAACAGGCCGAAAGTACAACGGGGAACAGTCCGGGAAGAAACCTCCTTCAGCATGGAAAGGGCCAGTGCCTCCACAGGTTCTTCCGGGGCTGTGTTGCCGTATCCCATCTCGGCAAACAGGTCGTTTGCCGTCAGGGACAACGTGCTAAAATCCAAACTACAATCAAACATACAATTAAGCGGATAACAATGATTTTGCCAGCGTCACGGCGGCATTCGCATTATCGCTGTAGCCGTCGGCTCCAATCTGACGGGCAAACGATTCGGATACAGGGGCACCGCCAATCATGACCTTCACCTCCTGGCGGATACCGGTCTTTTCCAAAGCGTCGATCACTTCCTGCATATAATTCATCGTCGTGGTCAGCAAGGCGGAAAGACAAAGAATCTGCGCCTGGTTTTCCTTGATCGCCGTGATAAATTTCTCTGAAGAGATATCCGTTCCCAGATTTATCACTTCAAAGCCGCAACCTTCCAGCATGGAAGCGACCAGGTTCTTTCCGATGTCGTGCAAATCGCCTTTCACCGTACCGATTACCACCTTGCCCAACCGGTGCGAAGCGGCTCCTTTCATCAGCGGCTTCAACAGGTCGAGCGCCCCTTTCATGGCACGGGCCGCCATCAACAGTTCAGGGACAAAGGCTTTTCCTTCCTCAAAACGTTTTCCGATATCCTCCATGGCCCGCGACATATACTCATTGATAATCAGTTGCGGGTCTACATTCTCTGCTATCGCCTCGGTTGTCACTGCCTTGGCGACATCGAGTTTCCCTTTCAAAATAGCTTCATACAAACTCTCTAAATCTGCCATAACTTTATTTCTTTTAAATTATTGATTCCGTAATTCACGCAGGGTTTCAATCATTGCCACCACATTCCCGACGGGCGCATTGGCCTGGATATTATGGACGGCATTGAAAATGAATCCTCCATCTTTTCCCAGTATCTCGCATTCCTGCAAAACATGGCTGCGCACTTCTTCGGGTGTTGCATTCGGCAGGATACACTGGGTATCAATACCGCCGCCCCAGAAAGTAACCTGGCTGCCGTATTCCTTTTTCAGGACCACAGGGTCCATATCCTTCGCATTAATCTGTACCGGGTTGATGATATCGAAACCCGCCTCCACCAGACCGGGAAGAATCGGCAGGATAGCCCCGCAGGTATGCTTGAACACTTTCCAGGTAGTATGCTCATGGATCCAGTCGTTCATCCGTTTGTAATGAGGAAGCCACAGTTCCCTGAAGGTATCCAATGAACAGAACTGGGAATCCTGGGTACCGAAATCGGTCCCGCAGGTGAAGACCACGTCTACCTTCTCTCCGACAGTATCCCACAACCGTTGGTAGTTTGCGATAGCTATATCGGTCTGTTTCTCAAAGACCGTCTGCACATAGTCGCGGCGCATGGCGGTCGACATATACCACTCGGCCACGTTGCGGATACCTTTCGGGTTCTTCAATCCCATGCCGGGCACGAAAGCGATATCGCCCAAAGCCGTCCCGCCAAAGCTGGCAACAACGGCCTTTCCGGTTGCTGCGGCCTGCTCCACGGTCTTTTTATAGTATTGCAAATCTTCTTCGGAAACAGGGCCGAACTCTTCCAGGTTATCCTCCGGAGTAATGGCCTCGTCGTCCACATATTCCTGCCTTTCCGTCGCGTTGATGAAATAGCAGCCCGAAGGCATGATGGCACTGGGCGGATAGGAACGGTCGCCACCGGCATAAATGTACACGTCGCCTTCCTTATCCGTCGTCAGGTCGATACCGGAGGCAATCATTACTTTTTGCCCCCAGGGAGTAACCTGCTCGTGTAATTGGGTTTCGTCGATATCGAACATGTCCTTGCGTCCGAAGACGGGAACACAGTCAATACCCATTATTTCCTGTAAATCCTCCTCTATCTCACCCAGCATCTGAAAGGGTTCGATGACACGGACGGGGTGAGGGTCCAGTCCGTAATGTTGTCTCAGCGCCTCCACGACCTTGCAATGGATACCGGTAACGGAAGTGGCTCCAAAGTCCACCGGTATCCGGTCGGGGGTGCTATGGTTCAATGCGTTTTGAACACGTTGTTTTGATGTCATATTCATGTGTATTTAAGATTATTTTATTGTATATCGCACTGTAAGTGTGATGCAAATATAGAGGCTGCCTACCCGATAAAAAATAGCAAAACATTGCTTATTTTGTGGATTATTATTGCAAACGTATTTCACGTATCCCAAAACAAACCGGACCTGCAAACAACCGTCCTAATTAGTATAAAAAGGAACAGAAAGTTTACAAGTCCGGTCTCAGCATATCCGCTTTAAAAGCCTGGAAATAAACGTCAGGGAGACATATTTATCTATGTTCAATATTTTAATTGCAATGTAACTTGCCCGTAAGGTTTCATTGTAAGTTCCCCGTTGGTTGGTCTTGACGGGCTCTCTTCACGATCACAAATCATAAGACTTTTCGGATCGGCTTTCGGGAAAGAGAGCTTTACAGACTCTTCCTTATCCGACAAAGAACGGAGACGAACAATCAGTTCCTTATCTTTATCCGTACTCTTCAGAATCGTTGTGTATACCCGATCATTACCAATAGCAATAACTGGCTTTACGACCTGAACTTTGTCTGCCGTTGCATAAACCAGCGGCTGTGATTGTTCCAGACCGAATCGGTTAGCCTTTACCACGTCATATCCTTCATGAGGGAATAAGCGGTAACGAAAACGTACGGGACCGTCCTGCGTCAACGGGAAATTAGTGTGCCAATGATTATTCATAACCCAGGAATAGATAGTCGAACTCGGCTCCAGCTTTTTCAACCAATTGCCTTTATCCCCCCAGCCCAAAGCTATATTGGCTGTACGGTTACCATATTCAAAGAGAGGAGCATCCAACGAGCACCAAGTCACGCCATGAGTCGCATTCGATACGTCCAGCCACCGCTGCATCGCTAGCCAGTTACGGTTACCCTGCGGCCACTGGTCCTTTTCCACTTCCATCACTCCCCAGGGAATATCGACACGGGTCTTTGAGTCCGGCAGATTAAAGGCAAAGCCAAAATGAATGCCGTCTTTCTCCACCAAAGGCAATTTATCCACGACATTGGAGATTTCCACCCACGGCTGGCCTGCCAACAAACGGACAGAACGGGAGACACTCCGGCAACCGGTTGCTTTCGATGCCACACGCAGCTCTACAGCCAAAGGACCTTCTTCCACTACGGAAACAGATAATACCGTATCCGCCTGCGGAGCATCCACATTCGCCGGCAACCAGGAGAATGTATTGGCTCCCTCGCCGATATAGTTATATTCAGCACCTTTCTTCAATAAAGAAACAATATTACCGGTTGCCTGGTCCACATGAACCGTCAGACAATCGTTTTCCAGTGTCGTTCCCTCTATTTTGCAACTGCCCGACAAAGAACATTTGCCTTCCACTACCCGAAAATGACGGGAACTCAATGCTGGTACTTCCGGAACATAGAACAACAGCTCACCGGTAGAAAGGCGTTGGGAAAGTACCTCTTTCCCATGCTGGTCGACCACTTTATCCCCTTTCAAACTCTCCTTTGCCGTCAACCGGATCACACCGCTCTGCGGCCATGAATGCGTATTAAAGACGGCGATACCTCCATTAGAAGGACCTTCCTTAGGCCCCAGTGCCCCATTCGACTTGTCTGTGGCAGGAGCCAGCGATTCATCCAGCATATCGATCGAGCGGTCTTCGGCCTCATGGAAGTAAGACTGCTTCACTTTCCAGATGGCATCCTGGAAATAAGGTTCGGTCGGGTTCTCGAAGCACCAGGTATGTTCCGAACCTAAAAGGATATAACGCCAAGCCTCATCGAAATCTTCACGTGGAGCTTTCCCGCCATCTGCCAGCATGGACCAGATTGTTTCCGCCTGCGTCAACCGCTCTTTGGCATTTCGGTTTTTGGCGGTCAGACCGGCTGCCGTACCTAAACCGTCCGTCCAGTATTCCGTATAGTCGCCGGATACGACCGGCAACTGGTCTCCATATTTATCCTCTATCATCGACATGATTTCGTGACCACCACAAATACGAATCTTCGGGTAGGCATATTTTTCATTCCACTCCTTCACCGCAAAAGGAATATCGGCATCCAAGGGATTGTTGTCCCACAAGGACCAGGAGAACAAGGCAAAATCGTAGGGGTAATTATCTTTCTCCATAGCCCCCAACTGCTTGGTAAAGTCTACATTCGCATATCCGGTACGTATTACTTTCGGAACCTTTTCCGGATCACGCTGGCCGAACCACGGACGTCCCGTCTCTCCACCTTTTCCCATACTCCCGCTATTGGCATAACTGCCAGGTTGGAAAAACAATACTTTCGACTTTCCATCCGGCCCCAACCACCAAAAAGGCTTACCATCCATATTGGCATGGGCATTTCCCGCCCGGTCGGAATTAGGCCAGGAAATAATATACCGAACTCCCTCCTGTGCCATTACCGGAACAAGTCCCCACGATATGCCCGGAATATCGAACTGTTGAAAAACGTCTGCGGGTTGTCCGCTTAACCGTTGCATTTCCCGCGTAAATTTAAAAATGTGGAACATCTCTTCATCTGTACAAATGCTAGTATTCAGGTTCAGATAACTGGCATCCACACACACTTGTCCTTTCTTGATTGCATCTATGACCCCATCCCGCATCTCCGGATTGGATTGCCATAAGCGTTCGAGCGGCCATCCAATTTCGGGGTTCCACACATAGCGGGCACCCTCCGGATGGTTCTTCGTCTCTTCTGCAAGTTTTATCCCTTCAATGATATTATTCTTGTGAAGTTGTTCTACGTTCTTATGCGTATTGGTATATCCTATATCTACGTGAGCATGGTTGTACAAATAAACATTCCAATGACGCATAGGCATAACACTGACTTTTTGCTTATACACCTTATCCGCCCCACGAAGAACCAAGGTGACTTCCGACTTCTTCCCTGTAGGTACTGTGGAAGGTAACAGAATTTCGACCTCCGTCGAATCTTTCGCATTCAATGCAAAATGGTTCTTTTCTGTTTTTCCTTTGGCTATCACATCTACGGAAAGCTCTCCTTTCAGTTCCTTTCCTTTCAATTTAACCGTCACAATACGCCCGGGAGTTCCGTCCGCCCTGTAACCATAGAGAGGACGCACCACATAATCGACTGAAGACGGAACAACATCTGCATAAATCACAGAAGATAATACAGATGCAAACAAACAATAAGCTATTTTCTTTTTCATTGTATTCAATTTAGGTTCTTCCCCTAACTCTAGTTTTGTCTCTGATATTTTATAACTAAATCACCTTTTTTCAACACCAAATTCTCAGTCGTAAGCTCTTCTATCTGCAATGTGTCCGAAAAAGATATAGTCTGGTGGTTACCTATACTTTTACCCGACAACACCAGTTTATCTCCATTTTTCTCCCAAGACTCATATTGCAGGGTGGCCATATTGATGGAAGTAGCCTTCCCCCCATTCTCTAACGTAATACCTTGTACCATCTCAGGCATACCGGGGACAGGCTCGATCCAGGAACCTTCAATCTGCACATTGCTGCAAGCCGCCAAACCGACTACAGTAAAAAGAGTAAACACACCTTTTGATATATTCATCATCATAACATCATATTTAAATAATTCAACTTTAAAGCATTTTGAAATGCTTCATACTTATTACTTTTTCCAAACGGTAGATAAGATTACCTTCATCCGACTGCCCGACCTTTACGGACAGACTGCCATCGGGAGATTGCAGCACATACTTACTCTCTCCGCAAGCTGCAACTACCAATAAAATAAACACTGCAAATATTGAATATTTTCTTTTCATCATACGATCTTCCCCTTATTGTAAGCCACACTTTAAGTAAGGTACAAATATAAAGTCCTACCAACCTATAAAAAATAGCAAAATCTTGTCTTATTTGTGGATTATTATTGCTTATTTTATGCTGTGAATAGCGAAATACATGAAAAATGGCAAAAGTAGAACTAGGATTTTCCGGCGAACGTTTCATCTATCTTCCTATCCCGATGATCGATCTGATGGAAGATAGTCCACTGACAAGTGACTTGTATCTTTATTCGATGGGATACTTCTCAAGGGCTTCCCATCATTATATCAACCGGCCAACCGGATGCGATGAGTTTCTTTTCATCTATTGTAAGGAAGGATGCGGCTGGATAGAGTTGTACGGGAAACGGCAAAATCTGGAGGCTAACCAATTCATTATCCTGCCCCGGAATATCCCGCATGCTTACGGAGCCGATGAGACCAGTCCCTGGACGATCTACTGGATTCATTTCCGGGGAAGCAAAGCCCCTCTTTTCTCCAGCCGTTTCGATAAGCCGACAACGGTCTCTCCTTCCGCCCAGTCACGCATTGAAGAACGGCTCGACCTGTTTGAGGAGATTTTCTTTACGCTAAACGAAAGTACCTCTATGGATCATATGCATTACGCCAATCTGTGTTTTGCCCATTTCCTGGGTTCTTTCCTGTTCATCGATGTCTACCGGAATAACTTCCGTCCCAAAGAGTATTCTGAAAATGTGATGAACCGCGTCGTACATTTTATGAACGATAATATCGAGAGTAACCTCAAGCTGGCCGATTTCGCTAATTTCTGCGGATATTCGGAATCATACTTCTACCGCAAATTCGTTAAGGAGACAGGCCACTCCCCTATGGATTATTTCACACGCCTGAAAATAAACAAAGCCTGCAAGTTACTGATCCAGACTGATATGAAGGTGAATCAGATCGCTCACAAGCTCGGTTTTAAAGAATCTCAATATTTCTCCCGCACATTCTCCAATGTGATGGGGCTTTCGCCGATGGAGTTCAGGAGGCAGAATTTCAGGTTGTAAATATACATTCCTTTCAACAGAACAGTTTCACCGCCACTGCCCCGATCAACAGCCACCCCATCAAATTACCGGCCGTGGTTGCCGGAGGAGGTTCCTCTAATGCGGATTCTGTGGCGGATGGGTCCCCGGCGGACTCCCCGGACGGATGATCGACAAGATCGCGCCGATGGCTGCCAGCGCCACCTCCGTCTGCTTCAGAAGAAGCGACAACAGTGCTATCAGCGCCAGCCACGGGATCGCCTGGGCAGCTGTGCCTCCCTTTCAGGCCACGGGGAAACAGGGCCTGCACCAAGGATAAAAGGAAATTACAAACAATACGAAGTGTTTTCATACGATAAAAATTTACTGGTAGAAGATAATCAACACACCGGTGCTTTGATCAGCTTGCCGATCGCAACCGACAGACGGTCGAGCAAATGACAGTAAGCGGTCCGGTTATCGCCGTTTACTTCGCTGATATATTTGCTGTACGCAATTTCATGCGCAAAAGCAGAAGGATAATAACTGACTGCGGCAGCGGCCGGATAAGCCGTAACGATCAGCCGGGCATAATCCAGAAAGCTACTCTGCGTATCGGAATACTTGCGGAAAGGCAATCCGCGCGGGACCAATTCCACCCGGCAACCGTGCCAGAACTCGTTGGACGGGCCATATCCGGTAATACCGAACAGGTTACGATGTAATTTCGCCAGGTTACTTTCATTCCACCCCGACTCGATGGCAGCCTGTGCCAGCATAACGACCGGATTCAGATGGAACCGTTTCTCCGCAGCTTCAGCTTCCGGAAGGAAACGTTTTACAAACTCATATTTTGTCATAAAAAACTCAATTTAGCCGGATAAAACATCACACAAAGCTTGACATTCAAAGAATAATTCACTATATTTGAAACAGTAAATCATTCAAGAAAAGTATATTATGAATACAGAAGAACAGACTACCGAATCCGATTACGGGAAAGAACGGTCATGGGGTTACCAGGAACTGGCTATCCTCTATTTCCCGCATGTCAAACCCGAAAGTGCCTCCAGGCAACTCGCCCGCTGGATAGGGGTCAGCCAGGAACTATTGTCCCAGCTGGCTGCCAATGGCTGGAAACCCGGACGTAAGCTGCTGACGCCTAAACAGGCAGCCTGTATCTTCCGCCACCTGGGACCACCGGGATGCTGACAGACCGCATCCCGGCTACGGTGCCTATTCTATTTCCGGGCGATCTCCGCCACCGCTGCCACTCCCCGAATCCGGTTCGTTCTTATCGAGCACCATACGTTCTACCTTCAACTTCTTGGCCAGCTCCAACAGGGTCTTGCCCGGACGGAAGACGACACGCGGCCGCCTCACCAAATCTGTGGTAAACTCCTTTTTCGTAGGCGACCCCTTACTTCCCAACACTGCCTGGAAATAACCCAGGTCACCCAGCTGGATCGTCTGCCCGTCCTGTAACTTCTGCTTTACCACAAACAGAAGCCCGTCGAGCACCAGCTTCACATCTCCGGCGGTAGCTGCCGAACGGTCGGCAATGATTTCACACAAACTAGCCAGGTCACACATTCCATTCGAACTGCTCGCTGCATAAAACAACTTTGCATCGGCTGCCGCCCCTTTGGTCATATCCTTCCGCAATACCAATCGATACTTTACTGACATAATTTTACGATTTAAAAAGTTACTGAATCTGTTTTACTCTCTCTTGTAATATTACATCGTAAAGATACGCTCCGGCGGAAAGGCGCAGTCCGCCATTGTCGGTGACTGTCGGCGGTTGTACTTGTTTGTCGGTATTTCTACTTGTTTGTCGTATTTGCGAGATAATCGGTATCGGCAATCCCAGGAGAACGCAAAGCGTTCTATGAAAGGCCTCATCTGGTGAGCGTCAAGCGAAGCATCCGGTAACATTCACTGCAACCACCTCCTCTCCACCACCGGCGTTCGCTGGAGGTCTTCCCCCAGGCGGACCAGCAGGGATATATGGCGGGAAAGGTCTGCCAGCAAGGCGGGACGGAAGCCGTCGGCAGGCGTTGCCGCCCGAAGCTGTCCGTTCAGGCAGGCGGTTTCGCTCAGGATACGTTCTTCGTAATATTCCAGGCGGAAATGTCCGGCCAGTTCATGGCAGACCGTACCTTCCTCTTCACTCAACAGGGATGCCGATACTCCGGCTGGAAGCGGTAGCTCCGGAAGAAGAACGGAAAGGATTTCCGCCAACAGGGATTCGGGGACAGGCAGGTCGGAAACAGCCACACCCTGCGCCGTGAAATGCAATAAATTCCGATACGGCTCCGAGGTAAACGGCAGATCGTCCTCCTCCAGCATCCGTTCCATATGCGAGGCGACTTCGGGATATTTCAGGCAGAAAGCCAGCAGACGTTTCTCCCCTTTCCCCACCTCTTCCGTAAGCAATCGCATGTACCGGTTAAAACCATCACGCCCCAGCCGGCGGAACAACTCGTCGGCATCCTTCGCCGTGGGCAACAGCAGGCTGTCCAGGGATAAGCCGCCGGGAGGTTGCGCCAACAAACGCTCCGTCGCCGACCGCCCGGCCGGATCATTATCCAGCAAAAGGACCGCCCGTCCACAAAAACCACGCAACACCTTCGCCTGTCCTTCCGTAAAAGCCGTACCACCCAAGGCCACCGTATTCGTCAACCCTGCCGCATGCATCGCCAGCGTATCCTTATACCCTTCGGTCAGGTAGGCAAACCCTTCCCGGCGGATCGCCTCCGCCGCCCGGTGGATACCGTACAACATCCGGCTCTTGTCAAACCAAAGGCTGTTCGGACTATTCACGTATTTAGGCTCCTCCTCCGAAGCCGCCATCGGACGCCGACCGCCGAAACCGGTCAACCCGCCAGCCGCATTATAGATGGGAAAAACGATACGGTTACGCAGGTAACGATAGTCATCGGGGACAAACGCCGTTGCCTGCGCCACACCGAAGTCGAGCCAGGTAGCCGACAATTCCGTATGACCCGAAGCACTGGGGACCAGGGAGGATAAAAAACGGACATTCGCCTCCATCCCCTGTTTCCGGGCAAGCATCTGTTCCGGGGTCGCTTCCGGAGTCGCTTTCGGGGTCGGCTCAGGCACAGCTTGCTTTGTACGCTCCTGTACGTTACGGGTTGCCTGGACCGCTTCGCCACGGCTATCCCCACCCAGGCGTTTCACCGCCTCGGCAAAGGAGCAACGCTCCAGCCCCATCACCAACCCGACCACATCGCCTCCCGCCCCGCAGGCATGGCATTTAAAATACTGTCCGCCCACATGGATGCCGAGCGAAGGATGATGGTCGTCGTGGAAAGGACAAAGCATCTTGTAATTGGCTCCGGAACGCAGTAAGGTGCCGTAGCGTGCCGCCACCCGTTCTATCGGATTGGCGGCTTTCAGTTGTTGCATATTCATGATCTTATTTTTTATACGGATAAATCTGTGTCAGGCTGTCGTTGTAACGGAAACGCACTTCGCCGGTGGCACCGTTACGGTTCTTGATGACGAAAAAGCGGCCCACATGATAGAATGATTCACGGGTAACAGGGTCACTCAGTTCGCCATACTGTTCCGGACGGTAAACCATTGCAATACTGTCGGCGATCTGTTCGATCTCACCCGAGTTGCGCAGGTCGCTCATCATCGGGATATGGTCGGTACGCGTTTCACAGTTACGGTTCAACTGTGCCAGGACCAGGCAGGCGACGTTCTGTTCCATCGACAACGTCTTCAATCCGCCCGCCACCTCGCCCAGGGCCAGGTCCATCGTGTCCTTCACCTCTCCCCGGTCGGCACTGACGTTGACCAGGTTCAGATAATCCACGATCATCAGGTCCAGCTTATGCTTGCGGTTCAGCACCATGCATCGCGCCCGTATCTCCGCCAACCCGCAACCGCTGCAATAATTGAGGAAAAGAGGCAGCTTGCGCAGTTCGGCTGCCGCCTTATCCAGCCGCTGCTGGTCATCGGCATCCATCAGTTTAAAACGCAGCTTGTCCGGTTCCACGCCGCTCAACGTACACAACAGGCGGCTGATCAGCTGGCGTTCGGTCATCTCCAGGCTGAAGAAACAAACCTTCTTTCCCTGCCGGGCCGCCGCCAACGCCATGTGAAGGGCCAGCGCCGTCTTTCCCATCGACGGACGCCCGGCGAGCACGAGCAGTTCGCCGCGGTAAAGTCCGCCCAGATAATGATCGAACTCGTCGATGCCGGTAGTGATCTGCAATTGCTCGCCTGCACGGCGCCGCTCCTGCTCGTCATAAATCTCCGCCAGTACCCGGTCGCCCACTTCGGCCGCCGTGCGGGTGGTGCTATGTACGGCAAATTCCTCTTCCAGCTTCTCCAGGTCCTTACGCGAAGCATTGAGCCATGCCATCACGTCGACACCCGGTTCACGCGCTTCGACCATACGCGCAGTCATCCCGGCAATGGCCTGTCGCAACACCCAGCAACGGATCACCCAGGCGGCATACGTCTTGATGAAACGGGCATTGCGCACCTTCAACATGCCATCGGCAATAAAAGCCAGCCCGTTCAGTTGCGTGGCATGCTCCGGGTCGATCCGTCGCATCTCCCGTTCCACACTCAGCATATCGATATCCGCCTCATGCTGGTAAAGCGCCAGCATCGCCCGGTAAACCAGGCAATAAGCAGGATTGGTAAACATCTCCGGACGCAGACGGTTGCCCACTTCGCAAATGGCAGTGCTCTGCGTCAGGATGGCCAATACGACGGCCTGTTCCATCTCTTCGGACGAAGGCATCCCATTGTCTGTACTCATGTAATTGCCGGCTGCGACACTGACTGTCTTTGGCTGTCCGGCGTTTTTCGGTTGTTCGTTTTTCATGATTCTTTATCTTTAAATCTGTTATAATTCGGTCGGCCGGCAGGCGGAGTACGAGGCTTCGCCGGCTTGGCGGGAGGCGACTCTTTTCCGTCGGAAGCGGGAACATCTTTCGGAACTCCTTCCGGAGGAAATTGCACGAAGGTAAAATGGCCGTCGTAGCGTATACGGATGTTCCCCTCTTCTGCCAGCTGCTTGATCAAGCGGCTGATCGTTGTCCGCGCCACCCCGGTCTTCTGCTCCAGCTGCCGGTAGGTGGTCACCCACTCCCCTTTACGGCAAGGCATCCGCTGCCCGTTGACTACGATCTCGCCGTCCGCGAAATAAACATGTTTCAGCAAACAGAGGTAAATACGTGCCTTGTTACGCCGCTCCGGTTCATCGGAGTAAAAGTCGTCCAGCCAATAATTGGGAACGCACAAAAAACCTTTCTTTCTTTTTCCAGAGTTAACACTCTGATAATCTTCACCTTTCATCTCTTGCGATTTAAGTTAAACAATCATGTTACAGTCTGGGACAGTCACCTGGACAGGGACGGGACAGCATCACAGTTGCATAAATCTCTCATTTTCAAATACTCTACCCTACACAGACGAAACCTTTGGGACAGTCGTGGGACAGTCGGCCGGACACTCTTATAATATATAAAGAATATCTTATATAAAGACTCTTATAAAGGTTTCCTCTTTCATCGTTTAAAAGATCACAGAGGCAAAGGTAGTAAACGGGAAAAGGCAAAAGAGTATAATTTTATTGCAGCTAAGACCGTAAAAAAGAAGGTATCCGAAAGAAAAACGGCCGTTTTTAACTTATTGTTTACTGTTGATTATTTTATGTACAGACCGGTTATTCGTCCTTGCATGATTTGATTTTTTTATACAGTATACCTTCCCTGAGGGTATTGGCGCGCAACTTTCTCTGGAAGGTCGACAAGGAGAATTTCGTTTTGAAAACGGCATTAAGATTTCGGCCTAAATGATCTGAAGAACAATCTATTACCCCTAAATTCAGGGAAACATGCATCAGGTCGATTAAAAATTCCGGTTGTCTTACCTGGATCAGTTGATGATCGAAAACCAGGTGTGAACAGCCGCAGTCTCCGGCGATCTGTTGTCCATAGGTTTCAAAGAAAAGGTTCGTGAAACGTTGCTTCAACTCGTTCTTTTCCTCATGCGTTTCCAGCAGGAAACGTGCGCATTCCTGCAAAAAAGTCATATTATTATCCATCATTTCTACATGTATTTTAAACTGTTTGAACGAGCGATAGTACCCGCCACAAAGATGTGTAATTTGCTTTTCCATTCGACTAATTTATTATAGCCTTTTTCTTCCGGAGCCCTTACCGAATAAAGGTACAAGGCAATTACACAACTTGTCTGTTTTTTTGTTGACAATTTGTTGACAAATGCATCAAGGCGGATTTGAGAGGCGACAATATGGTCTAATCAGCTGTAGCACAATAGTGCTGATACAAGTAGGACTATAGTGCCGGATATGTTAGCACTATAGTCCTGTTTTTTTCAAAAACCACGATTTCATCGAGGGAAACGGGTTATTTACACAATAAACGATTATTTATCGAACTGGATAATTTTTATCGTCCATATCTTTTTTGTCCCATCGGCAGCCATCACTTCGTACTTGTTTTCTTTCGACCAGTCGCCGGGAGTTCCCATCGCCGGACTACCGTTTATCGGACTCATACGGGCAGCCGTAGAAATAGTAGCCTGTCCCCACAATCTACTTACCGAGACTTCGTTGCGAACACTTTCCGTAAAATCGCCGCTAGCACCAGGCACAGAAACAGACACTTCGACCGTTCCGGCTTCAGAGTTTACATTATTCGTTGTATTCAAACGCTGTTCTTTCACGATCGGTTCGCCGGTAACCGGATCTTTAGCATCACTCGGCCAGCGATAATAAAACTGTACCGCACTAATTTCCGCCTCTTCATATGCCGGCAGATCTTCCCAATCGCACGCCGTCATCAGCAAAGGGAGGCACAACAACAGCATCAGCCATTTCATATCTATTCGTTTCATATTCATCTTTTTTATATCAATTAATCATTAAACAATTATTCCCAACCCGGATTCTGGTCGGCATCCGTAATAGCCGGATTCGCATTGATCACAGATTTAGTGATCGGGAACAAGTAAGAACGTGTATCGAACTTGCGTTCGTCGTTACTAAACTGTACATTTCCGACATAAGCGGCCGAACGGTCTTTGGATATTTCAATAAAGGTAGCCGGTTCGCACAATTCATCGATCACGCTGCCCGGTGCCTTACCGTCGTTGGCTTCATTACCATATTTACCCCAACGGAGCAAGCTGAAATAGAAGTCTGCCTCATAGAACAGTTCCACACGACGTTCGATCTTATAGTCAACCCAGGCATCCGCCAAATTGGCTGCCGTAGAGGCTGGCAGACCGCCATGTATCGTACGTGTCTGGTTCATGGTTTCCACCGCTTCCGATACACGGTTCAGGCGGAGCAATGCTTCGGCTTTATTCAACAGGGCACGGCCGTAACGGAACACAACTTTGTGATACGGAGTAGTCACATTCCAGAACGGACGCGGACTCAGGTTCGTGTACATACATTTGCGGGTACCGTAATTACTCAAAGGCACATGATCTTGCGCATAGCGTACAGTGGCCCAACGACTCATATTTCCGTGATTATTCATCGCGATATTTTCACCGTAAAAGACAGAACCGTCGTGGATGATGGATGCTTCGAAACGTTTATCACGGTTGTTATACATCAGGTCACTGATATTCACTCCCGGAGTTGTCACCTCAAAGGCTTTGAAATGGGCTCCGGTCAATTCATTCGGATCTTTATGTTCAATCTTTTCCAACGCTTCATCACGAGTGATGGCACGGGTATTGTTTACAAACTGAGAAGACTCTGACCAACGAACAGCTTTATTGGTCGTCTGATCGACCACCAAATAATCGTCTACCAAATTTTGAGTCGGTGTATACTCCAACCAGCCTTCAAACATATCGCCTACCTTAAACAACGGACCGCAACCGTTTAATTCCACATTACTGTTCAACACGTTCGGAGTCAGACTTTGCATATCGGTATTTACCATCGACGTATTATCGGCACTCCAGTATTTGGCCAAGATAATTTCATTAGACGAATATGCTCCGTTTTCATTGAAAATATCACCATAATTAGGGTCCAAAGAAACTCCTTTGATGGCATCTACCGCATCGACAGCCTCCTGATACAGGTCTACCCCTACACTTACATGCAAACCGGAAGCGTTGTTGGTATAAGCAGCAGCCGTCAGACACACTTCGGACAAGAATGCCAAACCTGCATTTTTAGTCAATCGACCGGCAACAGCCTCCTCCGGCAAGTCGACAATCGCATCGCGCAAGTCTTTCAATACATAACCATAACTCTCTTCAATATTTTTCGTCAGAGGTATTTCAAAATTGTCGCTTTCGGTCAACACACGATCTACCCACATGAAACGTCCCCCTTTACGAGCCAGGTCATAGTAAATCATGGCACGCATCATTTTGGCTTCTGCCGTATAACGTTTCTTGAAGGAGTCATCCAACACTTCGGATTCCGCCACCTTCTCAATAATCAGATTGCAGTTACGGATGGCACCGAAACGGTCATTCAATCCCCAACCAAACGTATTTTCCATTAATCCTCGCGCTTCGCCCGGACACCCCGAACGGCAGTTGATCATGTTATTGACAAACACTCTGTCCCAGTAATTGAATCCCAAATACTGGTCGTAGGCATTTCCATAATTACCCACCACAAAGGCATCGACCGTACCCTGGTCTGCCCAAACGACATTGTCGCCATAACTTTCGGTGGGATAGGTATCCAAAAAATCCCCGCAACTTTGCATTCCGAGCATGGCTACCATGCAAAAAGGTAAGACATATTTATTGTATTTCATAATCTCTTATACATTTAATAATTAGAAACCGACATTTAAACTAACCGTATATACCCTGGAAATAGGATATGTATAACCATTGCCTGCACCAGACTCCGGATCGAAACCATACTCTTTTGCCGGACTAATTGTCCACAAGTTGTAACCGGCCAAAGACAAGGAGCATTTAGACAACCATGCCACATTCTTCAACAATTTATGTTTGAAATCATAGCCGACAGAGAGGTTCTTCAAACGGAGGTAGCGGGCATTCACCAACCAATAATCGCTGCTCTCGAAGTTATTGTTACCATTAAAGCTCGGTGAATTATGTTGGCGCGGATAAAGCGCATCCGTATTGTCAGGAGCCCAGATGTCTCTTTGGAATTCATAAATAACCGGCAGGTAGTTACTGTTACCGCCCTGGAGAATTCCATCAATATACAGGTTGTAGTTGGTAGCGCCCTGCCACAACATGTTCATAAACCATCCTTTGTATTCTAAGTCGATATTGATACCGTAGTTAGCTCTCGGCGAACCGGCAACTCCTCGACGCACCTGATCTTCTCCGTCGATTTTACCATCCCCGTTGAAGTCATAGTATTTCAAGTCACCTGCCATTAAATTGGTAGATCCATTACGTTTCGGCGAATTTAAGACATCTTCATATCCGGTGTAATAGCCCAAAACTTTGTGTAAGTTTCCATAATAACTACCCACCTGCGTATTCCTCTTGTAAGGGTTCTTTGTGTCTGTTTCCGCTTCATTCGGATTAATATTCCAACGGTCATCATAGAACGTCATGTTGGCCGAAACACCATACTTGAAGTCGCCGATATTGTCTTTCCATTGTAGCACGAAATCAAAACCACGGCGGATGCTTTCACCGTTGGATTTCAATTTAGGCAAGTTCTTTCCTAACGGTGCGGTATAACCGACTTTAGAAGGAGATGCCAAATAGCCGGTCGTCACTTTCGCAAAATAGTCTACCGATCCGGACAAACGGCTATTCAATGACACGAAATCGAAACCGAAGTCGAAATCTTTTGTTGTATACCAAGTAATATCCGGGCTAACCAAATCGCCTTCGCTGAAAGTCGGCACCCATGTACCACCTAAAAATGCACCACGCTGGTTCAAATTATAGGAAGCCATATAATCATAGCGATTTACTCCACCATCTTGTCCGATTTCTCCATACGAAGCACGGAGTTTGAACTGTTCAAACACCTTATCCAAGTTCAAAGACTTGTAAAACTCTTCTTCCGACACAGCCCACGCCAACGAACCGGAGAAGAACGTACCCCAACGGTCACCAGCCGGGAACCAATCGCTACCATCGTAACGGATATTGAACTCAGCCATATACTTCGACATATAATCGTATTTCAAACGTCCGATCAAAGCTGCACGGCGTTCATTCACACCTTCAAACGAACTATTTTCCATCGTACTTGCCGGTCCGGCACCAATTTGGTCTACATCAAACAGGTAATCCTTACGTGAAACAGATGTATTATCGTAATCGCTACCGCTGGCTTCTATACCGAACGTAGCACCGATCGTATGCAGTTCGTTAAAGGTACGGGCATAATCTGCCAGGAATTGCGTATTGAAGTTACGATGGTAATAGGTATTTTTACTCAAACTTGGTTTTCCCGGTGTGGCAATATTACCGTCCCAGTCGTAAGTCGGTGCATCCTTATACCACGCTTTAGAGCGGTCATTGGCTATCGTATAACTGCCGATTGCTTTCAAAGTCAACCCTTGTACCCAAGGTAATGCCCATTCCGCGTTCATGAACCCTCTGACCGAACTATAGTTACTTTTTATATAACCACCTTCGTCGCTGATATCTTTCAAAGGGTTATCGGTCGTACCGCTATAAATCTGTCCGTTCAAATTATAGCCGGGTTCGTACGGTTTCCTGTTCTGAATATGCGACCATACAGCACCATATCCGGAACCGGTAGCCGAAGCCGGCGAGTTATAATCGTACAGGTAAGCTTCAACACCGGTCAAAATCTTCAAACCGATCGATTTGAAATCAGCCTCCACATTCGTGCGCAGGTTATAACGCTGCATATTGTTGGAGTTGGTACGATAAATAGACTCCTGATTATAATATCCCAATCCACTATAAATCTTCATCGTTTCAGAACCACCGGTAACCGACAGGTTATGGCGTTGTTCCGGAGCGAAGTTACGCATCGTCAAGTCCTGCCAATCCGTATTGGGATGGCCATACGGATCGGTTCCATTCCGGAACAAATCCAAATCTTCTTGTGTATAGTTGGCAGGCATGCCATCATATTCCAAGCCGCGGTTCACATACAGGGCAGCGTTGTAAGAATCCACTTTTTTAGGTAGATAAGCCGGTTGACTCAACGTATAATTGAAGTTATACCCTACATTGAGTTTTCCTTCTTTTCCTCGTTTGGTGGTAATCATCACGATACCGTTGGCTGCACGCGCACCATAAACAGCTGTTGCGGAAGCATCTTTCAAGATAGACATCTGGTCGATATCTTCCGGATTCAAATTCTGGAAATCACGTTCTTCACAAATCACATTGTCAATCACATAGAGGGGTGTTCCGCCACCACGGATAGAGATCGAAGCTTTACTGTCGACACCCCCTCCCGATTGCCTTACGATCAAACCGGCGGCACGTCCGGCCAAACTCTGTGTTACATTCGGAACTGGGACTTTCGACAAATCGTCAGCCTTTACCGTAGAAACGGCGGAAGTAGTCTTACGCTTGGAAGTCGTACCATATCCCACAACAACGACTTCATCCAATGCCTGCGTATCTTCTTTCAACAAGATAGATAACGTAGCTTGTCCCGTATAGGTAATTTCCTGTGTAATGTAACCGACATAAGAGACAACAATGATGTCGCCCTTCTTTACGCCATTTAAAATAAAATCTCCCTCTAAACCGGTCATGATACCATTTGTCGTACCTTTTACAACAACCGAGGCACCGACAACCGGACCAAACTCATCCGACACTACTCCCTTTACATCCACTCCTTCTGAGACGACGTTTACTACCAAGCCGGGAGTTTTCAAAGAAGCATCTTCCGCGTACAACAACGGCGATGAAGCCAGCAACATAGAACATGTTACTCCCATTACTTTTACGGTTTTGGGTAGTAGAAAATCAGTACGATTAAAATTCTCCATACTTACCAAAATTTATTTATTATTAATATGGCCTTTCCCTATGCAACCCGGTTTCTCCTTTAACAAATAGTAATAGAGGTGCAGAGTTCCACTAGGACTACACCACAAAGCAGGTTGTAATTTGTTAATTTTAGCTTTTATTGCAACGCATAAAACAAAATAGATGGCAAATATTCAAATGAATGTTATAATACAAAGCTTGTAAAGCCTAATATAAAAAAGAAAAGACTTATGAATAATACATGTGAAAAGAGAGGATTCAAGGTTTTGAATATGGTTAGATGTTTGAGAGACAGCTAACTGATTGTATTTTTTTATTTGTTTTAACAGGATACGTTGAGTGTTTTTGATATTTCAAGTAAAGCCTGAGTCCTAGTGGAACTATGGTTAATCAGCTAGTAAACCGGAATAAGGTTACAACTCACTTCAAAGTATAATTTTCAAGCTGAACAATCAGTTCACACGGAGATGACCGATACACACTATCCTTGTATAAGAGGCCGAACTTCCAAACAAATAAAAATGGACAATAACCCGGCTGATATACTTTTTCAATCCGTTTTCAAGGCAAAGTTAGGCCTCTTACTATTTTCAGAAAATGGACAATCTTGCTATTTTAATGGATTATTATTGCCTCACTATCGGAATCTGTATATTAAACGAACTACCGTCTTTCTTCTGATTTAACGGGGTGATGGAACAGGCGGAATAAAGGACTATAGGGTCATCGTTTTCATCTAAAAACAATTGGGGACGTTCGAGACGGTCCACATCGACATGTTCGCCATTCTTCAGGATAATCTCCTTGTTCATAAATAAAGAGTGCTCGGGCAATTCCCAATGAAGGCCGTCTTTTGAATACATGATAGCCAGACCGGGCTTACCTTGGGTAAATCCTCCGGTAAAATCTTTGAAGACAGCATAGAAGCATCGGTCTTTGCGGTGATACCAGACATACGGGTCTTCGGCATTCAATTTCTGATCCGTACCTGTTTCAAATTCAAAGACATTATCGTCCAATACCCGGAAAGGGCCGGCGGGTTCGTCGGAGATGGCCACACCATGCACACCACGCCAACCGGGGTCATAGACATTCCCTTTAAAATAAAGGAAATATTTCCGGTTTGCCGGACAATAAACGACAGCCGGATTCACCATGATAAGGTTATCCGGTTTCACCGCTGTTCCTTCCGGCGACGGTTCCAACACATTATTCGGTTTTACCCGCGAACGGGGAATAAGCAACGGTTGTTCGTTACAGGTATATTTACCCTCCAGCAAGTCTTTTATGGAGTTAAAACACAGCACTCCCAATTTCTGGTTTTGCTGGATACGGTCCCTTTTACTCAGCGTTCCTTTTATACGGGCATTCTCTCCGGGGTCTACCGAACCGCAGTAATACAGGTAATATTTCCCGTTAAAGCGCTTGATATGTGTATTCGAAACGGTCTGGGCATCCCACGAACTCCGGTCCGGAGTATAGCCGTCCTTATTATAGACAAAACCAATATTTTTGTATCCCCCATAAGGAGAATCGGAAACAGCGACCCCTATCTTCGACCCTAACAGCCAGGCATCGACAAAAGGCGGATGTCCGGTTCCCGACTCCATGGCAGAATAAAACAGATAGTATCTTCCATCCTCTTCCGCCCGGATAGCCGAACCGCACCAGACAAAATGGCTCTCCAGCGAAAATGCCGAAAAACCGACAGGAAACTCCGAATCTCCACGCTGCACAACCTCCATGTCGACAGGTCCGGCCTGGTAAGAGCGTTGGGGCCAATCTTGCGTAAGGTACAATACGCAACCGCTGTTACCTTCCACATCCAACGTCAGGTTTTCCTGTCCCTGCAATTTGATTTCCTTCACGCTGACAACTTCTTTCTTTTTACCCGGTGCCTGATAATATAAAGTCGCTTTATACCGGGACTGGTCTTTCAACATATCAAGCGGCAATACGACCTGCCGTTTATCGCCGGCATTCAGGATGCTGACATACCAGTCGGATGCCGAACGGCGGGCAACTACCGCATACGAATCCATATCGCCTTCATAAAAGCGGGTATCATCCCATACAACAGGAATCGAACAATAAAAGTCGGTTATAGCATCCGTCTTAATCACCGATTCAGTTGAACCGGCACCTCCGTCACGTGACGGAGCCTTGTAAGGACGGTCATACCAGAAGATAAACTGCCACGGGCTGTAAATGGCAATACGTTTAGCCAATTGAGCCGCACGTCCGCCCATCTTTTCCGTCACACGTTCGGCAAAGAAACAGTTCGTGTAATCGCCTGCCCCGCAAATCATACGGTTATATAACGTATAGATCGCCTGATTCAAGTTCGGACTTTCCTCATCTCCGCGGATACCTTCCTGCGTAATCAGGTTCGGGTAGGTACGGGAATAACCGGTCGGACGGTATTCGTCGTGAACATCGACCATGAGTTCATATTTGGCCGCTTTACGGATTGCCTGATGTAGCCAGGCTGTCGAATATTGGTCGCCGACATCGACAAAGCCATATTTCAAGCCCTTTACTCCCCATTGTTTATATAAAGGAAGTATTTGATCCAATTGTTTCGATAAAGCTTTCATGTTGACATACAAAATAATGCCAATCCCTTTTTGGTTAGCATACTCTATCACTTTATGAAGATCCAGCGGACCTTTTGAGCGTTTGGGATCGACGGTTATAGTCGATGCATCCGATTCCGGATTATACTCATCCCCATACCAACCGGCATCAAACTCTACATATTCAATCCCGTTTTCTACAGCAAAATCCACACAAGCCAATCCTCCGGCTGTAGTCAATGTCACTTCACGAATCACCTGCCCCGGTTTGATCCAACTCGTATTCTCTATTTGGTTAGGTTCATTCAAATTCAAGACAAAATAATTGTTCTGTACCAACATCCCGGGATGATCGGCCACCATCACATAACGCCAAGGAGATCGGTAACCCGCCAAATCAAGATTTACCTTACCTGACAAAACCGATTGTACACCGATTCCTTCTTCACTCTTACCCAGTTTCATGCGTGAATAGTCCACCAAAGCCGCTTCGCCGATTGCCACAAACTGTTTATCAGAAATCTGCACGACCTGCGGGCGATCGGCCGTACCTTTCAAGGCTCCCAACTTGGTTTTAGAATAAGCTCCTTGTGCCCCGCCTGTCACCCAAGTATCACAATCTCGCGCAAACAGGAATTGTGTTTTCTCATTCACCAACGTGCAGTTCCAGAAATCCACTTTGTCGAAAGCATAACGGAAAGCTAGTCCCTCGTCATACAAACGGACAAGCAATGTCATTTCTTTTTGGTTTTCATCGGAACGAAGCAACAGTTCCAATTCATTATACCGGTTTGTTACCAGCGAACGTTCGCCGTAAACCGGTTGCCAGGTCTGGTCGACCGAAGTTCTCGTCTGACCGGCTACCTGCCAGTTTCCGGCTAATATGGTTTTATCCAACTCCAGTTGCAAAGTTTTCGCCTCGACAACTTTCCCTCCCTTGTCAAACAGATCGATATCCACGAATTTGTCACTCACCCGGATCTCTGCTTTTAATATTTCCGCCGGACTTACCAATGGCAATATCGTTTGCGCACAAAGCCACAAAGGTTGCAACAGGAGGCAGAAGAACAGATTTACTCTTTTCATGATACGAATATTCATTTTCAATGCGACATATCTTATCGGGTACAAAGATAAAAGCAGCTACCGCTATGAAAAATAGCAAATAGCTGCTTATTTGGTGGATTATTATTGCTTACTTACAGCCTAACCCAAGTTGAATTCTTCTCAGGTGCAGATGCAGGGTAAGATAAGACTTTTCCTTCTATCTCCATCGAAACATAATACTCGAGCGTTTTTCCTGTATTATCCGGGATCTGTACACTAAAGATATTTCCTTTCTCACAGACCATTTTTATAGCTTTGAACTTTCCTTTCCCCAATTCACGATACATCAAGACCGGAACTTTATCTGAATTAGTCATTCCTAAAACAACTACCTCCATCTTATAGTCTTCTTCCTTATCAAGAACCGTACGTTCATTGAGAACAATCAGGCGGGGAGACTGCGAATAGGTTTTAGACAAACCTATTTCAGCCGGTAATATCTTCCCGTAGGCTGTTTCCAATTCTTTATCGTATTTAGTCAGGAATCCGTAAGTCTTCCGGGTTTGTGATTCTAAATTGATAAGAGTTCCTAACTCTCCGGATGTATATACAGTTTGCATCAAATAACCGATCATCTGTTCCCATTTACGTGACAGGTCTACTCGCAAAGGAAGTATTTTATCTTCTACAAAAGAGCGTTTCTCATTCTCTGACAACAAGGCAGACAACTCTTGCATCTGTTTATCCAACAATCCGCGCATACACCCTAATTCACCCATCGTTCGCAAACAAGAGAACGTATTCAACCAATAATCAAAACGGGCTTTATTCCCTTTCCCTTTGATCAGCCCTCGTAAGGCATATAAAGAATCGACAAATGCATATTTAACCGCTTCTTCCTCCCAAGGCGTTTCATTGGGTTGAATAACACCCGGACCGGTAATCCAAGCTGCCGGACGAGGCATACGGAATCCCAAATGTCCCTCATTTCCGACTGTTCCATCCAACGATTCAAAAATGGTAGCCACCCGATTACCTACTTCCGGTCCGAACTCATGACACGCATAATCCTAATACAGGGAAGTAGCAGACATATCACGAGGCCTTTCTTGCTTATTTCCAACCTGTTCACTCAAATCAGCTTCAAAATCTTTATATAAACCGCCGCCCACATCTATACACCGCCTGTAAGGCGTACCTTTGATTTGGTTCACATCTGCCGTTTTCCCTTCTATTATAAATCCGGATAAAAACGTAGGACCAACCACCGGTTCAAACTGAATATTCAACGTATAATTATCCACCTTGACCATACCGGAAGTAATCGTATAAGCACTATCACGTCCGGCTGCTTTAAAAACATCTATATTCCGCAATACTTCCGAATCCTGTATCTTCAGATGAAAAACACGCTTTTCCGGTTCGTTAAACATAGTTTCACTGAACAAGAAAGTCACTTTATAGTTTCCGTTGGGTACCTTCACTTTAAAGCCTTCCAAATCGTAACGCTGGGTATTGTATAAGTACTGGTCTTCCGTCCCTTTGATATGCCTGTAATAATTTGTCCCGACACCGCCTATCCGAATATCATTCGTCGGCACAGGGACATACTGATACGGCTTTCCAAAATCCGGATTCCAATCCTCCTGTTCCCAACAAGCATCAGCCATGGCTATAATATTGGGAGCGATGGAACGAGTTCGCCAAAAATTACCTACTATACCGCTACAACCTGCCGCATAACTTTCTGCTATATCACTACGCAAACGTCCTGCCCAAAATTGCGGAGTCGTCAAAGCGGGATCGTCTTCCAACCAAAGTACAGGCATTTTCATACGGCTATTCGGAAGTTCTTTATATCCGAGATCAATACGCTCCTGCCCTACCAAACGGCTCAATGAAGACATAAAATCACCGGCTGGCAAATACCGGTCAAACAACTTCGTATCATTGGGTGGTCCTAATACCCAACCACTTAATCCGAAACCGAAAGGATCCCCCATTTCTGACAATACGGAACGAGCGATCTGAACATCTTCCACCGTACTCTGTATAGATTCCTTGGAAGGAGTCCCCCAAGTCCATCCTTCCGGAGTCCACAACCAGAAATAATCCAATGGATGTCTTTTCTGTATACGTGAAAAGATACCTTTATATAATAATTCTTTCGCCTCACGACTTCCAGGAGCTATGTTCTTTTCTTTCAAACGTTCTGCCACTTCTTTAGGAATAGACAAAGGTGATTCCAATCCTGCACAAAAGCGAATACCCAATTGTTTACCGAAAGAGAATGCATCATCCCATAAAGCTCCGGTACGATTAAACACTTCGTTCATCTGATCCTGCCCTTTCGGCCATGGCAAAAGTCCTTCTACAAGCGGACTGGCGTATATAGAATCTTTAAATAGAGCAGAAGCTCCGCAGCAATAATCACGTGTATCCATAGCCGAATATCCCCAGGCTCCCGGACGGCTGGTATTAGCTAAGGTTGTAGGATACGAATAAGTTACATTTCCTTCTTTATCCATATCCTCCGGCAAGCCGACCCAAACATTCGGCTCTACATGCGGATAAGTATGCAAAGAGAAGAAATTCATTTTCATTTTTACCATCTGTGTCATGCAAGACTTATACATATCTTCGTTCCACAGATCCGGTCCTTCCGGAAAGTCATGGAAAGGCAATAAGCCTCTCAATGCAAATAACGGCTTATAATCTCCTTTGCCACATTGCAACAAAGAACCCTGATAGGGAGTGTCCGGAATGATATCTCCATGTAATGTAAACCGCACACCCAACAATTCGGCATATTGGTAGGCGGCATACAAAAGGGCGACATCCGACCCGCCTTTCAAATAAAGGGACGAATTTTCAACAGAAAGGCTAAACGCCTCAGGTTCTAACTTCATACTATCACATATCAACATGATGGCAGATGCCGCCTTTCCTTTCCCAAATTTCTTTATCGGCAACAATTTACCCGTCCGCTGATAAACATACTTTTGGACTTCGGTAGCAGACAACTGCATTCCCGGTGTAGGGTTTTCCCGCAAATAAATAATTTCAGGATCTTTCTCCTTGGGTTTAAAGGAGAACAGAAATATTGACAATATCAATAGACCTATAATGTTCCAATGCTTTTTCATAAAATCTTATTCTTATAATTATCAAAGCTACAAAAATACAAACTCCCATTTCTTTATAATATAGCAAATAAATACCTTTTCAGTGGATTATTACTCCCTGCCAAACTGAGACAAAGTAAGTCCCTAGACTGAGGGGGGCTTGGTCTAGGGACTGAGGGCATCTAAGCCTAAGAACTTAATTCCAACCTGGGTTTTGCTCTAATTTACCATTCAATACCAGTTCTGTGGTAGGCAATGGTAACAAATAATCTCTTTCCGGATTAAACTGGAATCCGTTAGGCAAAGATACCTGATAAGGATCTACATACCCATTTTCATCCAAATAAACACCTTCTCCAACAACGATCTCCGGAAAATCAGAAGCATTATAATAATATCCCTTCAAACGTTTGTTTACAATCAGTTCGTGTGCTCTCCAACGCATCAAGTCGTCCAAACGATAGCCTTCGCAAGCAAACTCCACACGTCTTTCACGACGGACTTCGTTAATAATAGGAGAAAGGGCAGGGAACTGCCAATTCGGGTCGTTCGCAATATTATTCAACTGGAGACCAGCCACACCCACACGCTGGCGAATGACATTGATTGTTTT
This sequence comes from Parabacteroides sp. AF17-3, assembly GCF_003635445.1. Lineage (NCBI taxonomy): Bacteria > Pseudomonadati > Bacteroidota > Bacteroidia > Bacteroidales > Tannerellaceae > Parabacteroides > Parabacteroides sp. AF17-3. The sequence continues at coordinate 94,276 of NZ_QTMM01000012.1, forward strand.
ATCCACATCCTCTTGCGTGATTTCACCTAACTCAGCCTTAGCTTCTGCATAATTCAGCAAAGCCTCTGCATAACGGAACACGATAACGCCAGTCTCTGCATTTTCCGTATCCACACAATAAGGATCAGAACCTTTCTTCAACTGATAACCAGTCGTACAATGCTGTTCGCCTGTCAAATTCAAAAAAGGAAGTTCGAAATACAAAGGTTCTTCACCAACTCCATAGCGTAAGTCACCCGGACACCAAATAGTTTGTGCCAGACGGGGATCACGATCTTTTATTTCGTCAGTCAAGTTCTTATCTGAATGTTCCGGATGTGCAGCAACAGGCTTTCCGTCCAAACAAAGATAATCATTTACCAAGCTCTTGCTCAAACCGGTACGGGATCCTCTATAGATCAGATAATTCTGCGCTCTATGAGTCAATCCCAGTAAAAGCGAATAGGTACGTGCAAGTATGACTTCCGGATTATCTTGGAACTCCGTTTTATTGAACAAATTGTAGTAAGAGGTATTCGGATCGCCGGTCGTAAACAAAGAATAGGTTCCCATATCCATCACTTGCTTAGCCGCATCAGCAGCCACACGGTAATAAGCGTTATAGTCCGATCCTTCCACACCAAACTTGGTACCTTGATGATATTTTTCCCAAGAAGCCTCATACAACGCCACACGCGATTTAAACAGCAAAGCAGCCTCTTTAGATAAACGTCCGGCATCAACCTTGCCTTTTTCCGGAATATACTCGATAGCCTTGTCTAAATCAACCAACATAGAATCAACGATAACGTTACGAGCAACACGCGGGTTGAACAACTCTTTAGAGTCAGTATCATATGCCTCATTGACCCAAGGCAAATCGCCAAACTTTTTCAATAAAGAGAAATAATAGTAAGAACGGAAGAAGTACGCTTCGCCGATAAATTGCTTGTTTTGATCGAACGCAGTCTCCATGTGTCCCAGATTACCCAACATATAGTTAATAGAACGGATCTCTCCCCAATTCCATCCGGCATCACTAGCATTTCCAGGTACCGTCGTATAGCCGGCCAACTGAGTATTGTAATCTTCAGTAACCATATTGTCACTATTACCGTCAGTAGCCAAATAACCGATACCGAAACCGCCAAATGCTGGAAAAACTGTATAAAACTGATTCACATAAAGTTCCAAATCCTTAGCTGTCTTGAAATAGGCTTCGCTACTAATTTTATCCAAAGGCTCTCTGTCGAGAAATGAATCACAACTTACCAATGCAGAAGCTAAAACAGAGGCACATATCAATAATTTCTTTTTCATATCCCTAATCAATTAAAAAGTAAGATTTACACCAAACGAACATACTAATGAGAGCGGATAAGACTTCGCATCCCCCCATGCTCCGGAAGTACCTTCTGGATCTACGCCATCCATCAATTTTGTGAAGGTCAAGAGGTTCTCGCCAGAGAAGTAGAAACGAAGTTTGTCAATACCTACTCCTTGCAACAATTCGCTTGGCAACGTATAACCCAGTTGTAAGTTTTTCAAACGCAAATAAGCACCGTTTTGGATAAAACGAGACTGTACCTGCTGGTTCTTGCTCACTTCGCCGGTTGAATAAGGACGAGCAAAAAATGCGTCTTTATTATCTTCGCGCCAATAATCCATATTATGCTCATGAACGTTATCAAAATACTTATTACCCTGAAAACCGAAATAAGTAGTAGAACCGATAAACACATCGCGCTTACCAACACCTTGAAAGAATACACTGAAATCGAAATCTTTATATTGACCGGCAAACATCAAACCATACAAGAAACGCGGTGTATTGTTACCCAAGACTTTTTTGTCGCCGGGGTTATTTATCGTATTGTCACCCCAGTCAATCTTACCATCCTTATTCAAATCTATGTATTTCATATCTCCGGGATTCCATTTAGCGTGGATAGCCGATTGATCCGGTGACTTCTTGACATCCTCTTCACTAGTAAAGAATCCATCGGTTACATATCCCCAGATATCACCCAGTTTTTGTCCTTTAAAATAGGTTTTATCCGAGATAATCCCGGTCGGATTGTTATACTTAGTTACCTCTGTTTGGGCATCAGCCAACGTACCGGTGATAGAGTAGCTGAAATCCTTGTTCACACGGTGTTTCCAATTCAAGGTAAGTTCAAATCCATTTGTTCGCAATGAAGCATTATTTTTCTTAGGAGCATCCTTACCCAGCACAGCCGGAAGTGCTTCACTCGGACCGAACATATTGACGGTCTCACGTGAATACCATTCAACAGTTGCGCTCAAACGGTTATCCAGGAAAGACATATCTGCACCAATATTCAAGGTACGAGACTCTTCCCAAGTCAAGTCCCAGCTAACCAAATCCGGTGTTTGCGTATAGATAGGACGAGCCCCATTGATGATATATTCTAAATTCGTCTTGATAGGAATAGTTTCATAGAACAAATAGTTAGGTACTTCCTGATTACCCAGCGTACCATATGAAGCCCTGAGTTTGAATGTGTTTACAATCGGTGCGATAGGTTCCCAATATTTCTCACGATGCATATTGTAGGCAGCAGAGAAAGAAGGGAAGAAACCAAACCGCTTGCCTTCACGGAAACGGGATGAGCCATCATAACGACCATTGAAGGAAAACATATAACGATCGTCGAACGAGTAGTTCAAGCGGACGAAGGAACCAACAGTAGACCATTCAGAGATCTCGTCACTCAAATTAGTCAATCCGGTAGCCGTACCAATAGACGGGACATTATCAGTAATCAGGTCGCGTTTAGAACCTTTCAAACCTTTTCGCTTGAAGTATTCAAGCTGTCCACCGACCAAAGCATCCAAAGAATGTTTGCCGAACGCCTTTTGATAGTTAGCATACAAGTTACCGGTAGTGTACGTATCCGTCCGTTGCTCCTCTTCTATTTGGTTGAAGTTATTCGCATGGTGATAATGAGACTCAGTCGGTTTTACATCCTGTACATACACTTTGGCAAAATGGGTATCACGGTTATATCCCACATAATTATAGGTAAAGTCTCCATTCACTTTCAATCCATCAAGCACATTTATTTCGAAACTAGGCGTGATGTAAGCTGTAGTAGTCTCTTGTTTTTCCGAACCACCTTCCTGCAAAATCTGAACTACACTGTTAGACTCCATAAAACCTCCATTCGGGTTTCTAACCGGTAATGTCGGATAAGCTCTTGCTATCATGTGATAATTTACGGTACGGTCGTATCCGCTATAACCCACAGGCAGGTCACGGTCGCTTCGTGCAAACTTGGAGTTCAACTTAAAAGTCAACCAAGGAGTAAGCTTAGTACTATTATTTACCGTCACATTATATCTACGATAGTTTTCATCGAAGAAATTCAACTGCCCCTCCTGTTTCATATAACCCAAACCGGCATAGTAAGACGATTTACCGGTTCTACCTGTAATAGATACGTCATGGCTGTTTTGAAATGCCCAATTTTTGAAATAGACATCCGTCCAATCCGTATTGGCATACGTATCACCATTCTGTCCCCATTGCGTAGGGTTGGAACGATCCGGTATAACACCATCCATCCTATTACCACTGGCGATATTCTTCTTTACCAGTTCGACCATTTCGTCTGTGTACAGGTGCGTCACCCCGGCATTGTCGCAAGCATCGTTCATAGCCGTGACGAAATCCAACGAATTAACGGTCTTTTGCAACATGGTAGGTGTCTTCCAGCCAAAGTTTGCATTATAAGAGATAGTGAACTTCTCGTCCTTCGAGCCAGATTTGGTAGTAACTAGGATAACACCATAGGCAGCTCTTGCTCCATAAATTGCAGCCGAAGAAGCATCCTTCAAGATAGAGATATTTTCAATATCGTTCGGATTGACCAAATCCAGTTCCATAGGTACACCATCCACCAATACATAAGGTTTACCCGACCCTTCTGTCAAAGAACCTACACCACGGATATTCATATCCATGGGACTACCGACTTCACCTCCAAATTTAGATGATGACGTAATATTCAAACCTGGAGTGACACCTTGCAAGGCCTGTGTCACATTGGTTATCGGCCGACTTTGGATGTCTTCCGGAGTTACTGTTGCTACGGCACCGGTCAGGTTTATCTTCTTTTGAGTACCATAACCAACCACTACAACTTCATCCAACGCTTGTGTATCTTCAGACAATTTTATGTTATACACAGACTGATTACTGACCGTGATTTCCTGAGTTTCATATCCTATATAGGATATGAGCAATGTCGCCCCCGACATTGCATCCAAGCTGAAATTTCCGTCAATGTCAGTAATCGTACCAACCGTTGACCCTTTAATAGATACATTTGCACCAATTACCGGTTCACCCTTGTCATCAACAATCGTTCCTGTAATTTTCTTATTTTCTTTCTGGCCACTTTTACTTTCTTTTATCCCCAAATAAATCTGGTTATCTTCTTTCTTTTCGTAAACCAAACCTGTACCGCTCAACAACTTGCTCATTGTTGCTTCTATCGATTGGTTATTCACCTCGAAAGTTACTTTTTTATCCAAATCCGGAAGTTGGTTACTGTAAAAGAATCGATAGTCAGTTACTTTCTCAATAGAACGTAACGCCTGCTTGATCGTTTGTTGCTTTACGTTGACAGTTACCTGTGCGAATACTGAAGTTGTGAGAAAGGCAGACAAACATATAACCCCTACTTTTCTCATAATCTTTCTTTTTTGAATAAAGGAAGAAATAGTTTCTGATTTTTTATTCATACTTTTGTGTAGTATTAAATGGTTAATTACCAGAGAGTGACTACTTGCGAATATTCAACTCTCTTGATTGACTAATGAAGGGGAAGGTGTTGCAAGCACTTTCCCTTTTTGCGTACATGTGTTTTTTCTAGGTCATATCGATAATATTTAAAGGGTTAATCACTATAGAGTTCTATCACGTCCTCTTTTTTCTTATAAGAGACAGAAGAGGTAAATTGCAAAGCATATAACGTTGATTGCAAGCTGGCATTTTTCAGTGTACCGGTGAAAGTTATGCTATTCAGCTTATCGCTTTTAATCTCAAACTTCACATTATAATTACGCTCCAGCAGCTTGATAATATTCAGGATCGGCTCATCGTTGAATACCATTTCATTATTCATCCAGGCGATAAACAACCGGTCATCCTCCTCTTGTTTCTTTGTCATCCGGGTATCTGCCAACGAATAGACAGCCACTTCTCCCGGACTTAAATGAAGGGACTGGTCCGGCGATGAAACTATAACCGAACCTTCTGCCAGATAAGTCGTGATATTTTCATCATCAGGATAAGCATGGACATTAAATGAAGTTCCTAAAGCACGTACCTGGATATCACCGGCTTTTACGATGAAAGGAGATTGGGCATCTTTTGCTACATCAAAATAGGCTTCGCCGGTCAGTTCGACCTGACGCTGTTTCCCGTTAAAATGACTGCCATAACGCAGTTTGGAATCGGCATTCAGATGGACTATTGTGCCGTCCGGCAAGGAAATATCCGACTTTTGTCCGTGACCTACTTCTACGGTCATATCGTTATATTTGGTTAACAAGCGGTTTTCGTTCCAATAGAATAACGATATGGCGACGGCACCGAAAACAGCCGCGCAGGTAGCCATACGCATAAAAAACTTTCTGATATTTATCTTTGTTGGGTTAGCCGTTGCAGTGATAGCCTTAAAAATCCGCTCATCTGTCGAATCAGGCATATGACCGAAGGAATGATCCCATATTTTATCAAAATCATCCGTCCACCTGTCCGGGTCATTCAACAGCCCGGCTAACTGACGTTTTTCACTTTCAGTAGCTTTATTATCGTAGAATTTATCTAATAATTCAATCTGTCTGCTCATAGTTATTCCTTTAAAATAAGAATGAAAAAATAGGATAAAGTAATAAAGCTATGCCATTCAGCAAGTCACCCCTGTTCGCTCTCAGCATTTGGCTTAGGAACTTTGTCGACTGTTTCAGATGACTCTCCACCGTGTTTTCCGAAATACCCAGCAGGCTGGCTATCTCCTTTTGCGAAAGATGCTCGATGTGTTTCAAGCGATAGACTTTTTGCCTGGCGGGTGGCAACATAGAGATGATACGCTCCACTTCCTCCAGCAACAGGTTCAACTCGACTTCATCCTCCACACAATTCTCGGCTTCCCTGACATTCTCAATCTGTGAGATCATCAACTGTTCCTGAATACGTTTTGCCGTTTCTTTCAGAAACAGGTTACGAGATACCTTTTTCAGATAACCCTGAAATGAAAATTCAACCACAATCTTCTTCCGGTTCTCCCAGATAATGATAAATGTCTCCTGCACAACTTCCTCTGCCATCGAATAATCGCCGTGCGAAAGCCGGATGACAAACTGAAAGAGAGTATGTTTATATCTATTGTAAAGCTCTGTGAAAGCTTTAAAGTTATCAGACATAATCTCTTTCATTAACTGTTGGTCTGATAACTGCTCAATTTTGTGCATTCGTGGTATTTTTTCTATAAATGATACATTGCATTATTACCGAATCTATATTAAGGATACTATACCGTTATAGTTTCCGTGATTCGAGCACAACTATTTAATATTATTTTGCATTAGCGAGGTAACGGACTGGTAAAATGGTGGCGTTACCATACAAATATAAAAGCAGCTATTACTATAAAAAATAGCTGCTTATTAAGCGGATTATTATTGCAGACCTTTATTTCCCCATGGCAAACCGGTACGTCTGACCGGCCTCTGTCTTCATTTTTATAAAATCACCGTCCACGGTTCTCTTACCGGCAACCGGGTCTGTAATCTCAACTTTCTTACCTTTCCACGGATTCTGCAAAGTTAAATCGCGGCCTTTCTCACTGACAAGAGTCAAAGATGTGACTGCTCCGCCTTTCTGTTCGCCGGAAACCAAAAAGGCACCTTCTACCCGGATCTGATGGAACGAGGCATCCTTACCGCGGGGCCATACAGGAAAGACACGGACAATGTCCTGATGTCCCATACAGAGCATTTCGTTGATTGTATTGGGTACCGTGCTCCAGTTTTCAATACCATGCGGGTTATTTAACTGGAAGCCATTCGGGTAGGTATGTTTTGAATAAGTGTTCAAATGAACCAGGATGCTATCCGGCTTATAACCGATCCGCACGGCTGCCGGGAAAAAGCTGTTACTTCCATTGGAATCCAGCCAACGTTGCATTTCATCGACTGTGTTATAAGCGACCTCCAGTAACTTGGGATCACTATTCAGACCGATCTGGCCTGCCGGATAAATATGCTGGATTCCCAGTGTGTTTCCGTCCCACCAATCGCAACCTTTTTCCGTATACCGGAAGACTGTCTTACCGTTTCGCTCCTGCAACGGATAATCGGAAAGATGCTTGTTGATAAACTGCCACTGCGTTCTCTTTTCCTCATCGACTCCTAAAAGAGCGCTCATGTCAGAAACGGTCTGCATCACCATCCGCACCAGTCCCAATGATAGAATCGGATTCATCGTCCCGACCGTACCTTCATGGATCGCATCATTATAAATGACATAGCGGTCACCTTCACGTGTCAGGTAATTCTCCCAAAAGGTAGCAACCCCTTTTACGAAAGGATACACTTTCCGGGTATAGACTTCATCCCAGGTATGATAAAACTGCATAGACATATTAACGACAGCATAGGCAGAGTTGCTTTTTTGTCCCCAGAACATACCTTCGTCTTCTATATTTCCGCTTTTAATCCAGTCATAATAATAGGTATCCATGAACGGAGTCCTGCGAGTCGTCTCAACACCCAAAGGTCCCGCACCTACAGGCAGCAAAATACCTCCCGGAATACCGGTGACTTTCTCCGAGTAATAGTTTCCTCTCTCTATCTGTGCCAGCATAGAGGAAATATAGGGATCAGCCTGCTCGATCCTGTTGGCTGAGTAAAGCGCATAATAAGGGGCCATATGGTTATAGTTCAGATGATAGTCCCCATTCCAGTAAGGGCGTTCCTTCGTGATCCAGGTACCAAAAATAGAGGGTGGAAAATCAATATCCCGGCTACAGGAACCCATGCCGTAAAGAGAAAGGTAATATTGTTTTTCAATTACACTATCCGGTATGCTGACATACGATTTTTCCCAATAGTTCCGCCACCATTCTTTATGGCTTTTCTCTATCTCAGCCTGTCGTGCCGGAGTAAAATCTTCTACTTTTTTTATGACGGTAGCCACGCAATCGTCACTCTTGAAATTGCTGGAGAAGGCACACACCAAACGGACCGTTTTTCCCGGTTCCAGGGTAAATTTGCCATCCGTAGATCCGCTTACCCGTAACGCCATAGCACCTTTAGTCGGTATATCGACAGAGTCTACAAAGGCACGGGACAGATACTCGACACCATTCGGTTTCGTCTCATGCTCCCTGACATCGGGGAATATCCGTTCAAGAGGCGGTTTATTAATCTGTTCTTCTTTTCCCAAGAAAGATATGCCGGCAGTACCTTCCACAGAACCATTCCCTTCCATATTCAAATCCACTATCAGCATATCTTCCGTGGCAGGAACAAAGGCTTTGTAGGAAACGGAAATATCCCCTTTGGTAAAACGGGCGGTCGATACGGCATCATATAGCTGCTGTTCCACCAGATAGGAGGCATCTTTCAATTGAGGGATATCCAGTTCTATCTTACCCAGGACAAGAGGAAATGATTCGTCCAAAGCAGACTTCAGTCTCCAGAAATCATTCCTGGCGACATAAAAGACCTGCGACTCCGGTGTTCCCGACAAGGCTACCCCGGTAAAACCATTCCCCAACAAAGGTGCATCGACCGAATGCGGTGCGGGTATACGTTTAGGAGGTTCCGTAAAGCGGATGGTGTGTTTTCCTATGATATTTTCTGCCTGACTTTCCGGCTGATTAGCTTGATCCGTACAAGCAGAAAATAAGAGTGTACTCAATACGGACAGGGATAGTATTAAAATCTTCTTCATTTGTAAATAAATTGTGCTCCGCTAAGGGATATGCTGTTCAATTATGTGTCTCTTCATTTCAAACACAAATATAAAAGCAGCTATCGCTATAAAAAATAGCAAATAGCTGCTTATTGTGTGGATTATTATTGCGTATTCACGACTTTTCAACCACTAAATACAACCGCCCCTGTCACCAGTTGCGTCATTACTCCCAGCCTCTTCAAAAAGCGGCCGAAGACGGAAACATTGCCCATTGGAAGTTTCACACTGCTCTTCTTTTGTAGTGAGAGGTAAATTCCCCCGGCAGAAGCCTTTACCTCCTCCTCTTTATGCAAGGCAGGACGATAATATTGAAAGAATAAATCTTCGTACAAAGGACGCTGCTGAAATACTTCATCTCCATCTGATGTCAATGCACGATAAAGTCCGGAATTATCTTGTATCTACCTCAATTGCACGATGCGTTGTGCAATTTACTACATTTGTATTCAATATTTCCTTTTCTTCGTAGTCTTCCCATAAGCAGACAAAGACATCCTGAACCATCTCCTCTATTGCCTGATAATCGCGGGTATAATAATTCAAAAAACGACATACAATTTCAAAATAATCATTATATGCATCTTTGAATGTACTCTCGTTAATAATCATAGCAATATAGTTTTTTCTCTGTATATAATAGTAAAAAGCGGATGTCTCATCTCCTAATATCCCCGCGCAAAAATAAGTAAATAAATAATTATACAACCAATATCGGGGTAAAAATAACAAAGCTTGCAGTAATTGATCCCAACAGATATGAAAACGGATCAATCGCCTGCAAGCTCGTATACCGGAGTGTTCTATCTCCCTTCCGGTTATTGGTTATTACAAGGGAGGCAGTGCTGTTTGCCTGCTTTCCCTTGTTATTTACATCTGATTCTTTTTGCATATCACAGCTGTGATACAAAAGAAATCCATCTGTGAAACAAACGGAATCCAACTGTGATATGAAAGGAGCACAGTTGTGATATGCAATAGAAATTAATAAACTACATATTTCTCCCCTTCAATCTTCAGTTCCCCGAAGCTACCTTCCGATTTATAAGGCTGGCCGCCGCCGATATATAATTCGACTGTGCCTTCTTTCTCGACCAGGTTACCCTTTTCATCCACCAAAGACAGTTCTTCGGGAGAAAGGGTGAAGGTTACCTGCCGGCTTTCGCCTGTATCCAGATGAATACGTTTGAAACCTTTCAGGGCACGTAAGGGGACACGGGTGTTGCCGTTCTGCGGATGGGATACATACAACTGAACCACTTCGTCGCCGGCACGCTTTCCGGTGTTCGTTACGGTTGTGGTTACCTGAATGCTTTCTCCGGTCTTGACGGTGGAGGCATTCTGCAAAGGAGCATACCCGAAGGTAGTATAACTCAAACCATAGCCGAACGGATATCTTACATCGCCTTTGAAATAACGGTACGTACGGTTTGCCATCGAATAATCCTCGAAATCCGGAAGATCCTCGTCATTCATATAGGTAGTCAACGGCATACGGCCGGCCGGGTTATAGTCGCCAAAGAGAACATCGGTAATGGCATCGCCGGCAGCTTGTCCGCCGTACCAGGCTTGCAGGATCGCATCGGCATTGCGGCTCTCCCAGTCGAAGCTCATCACGGAACCGGACATATTGACCAGGATTAGCGGACGGCCCGTCTTTTTCAGTTCCTTCATCAGTTCGGTCTGCACGGGAGGCAGTTTCATCGTTGTACGGTCACCGCTGGCAAACCCACCGTAACCGGCAGCTCCGGCATCACCGGCTTCGCCTTCATAATCAGCGCTGATACCACCCACGAAAATGATAATGTCTGCTTTCTTAGCCTGAGCAGCCACCTGAGCAAAAGAAGGAGCACCTTCGAGTTTCTGAACAATACCGACACCTGTCAGCGTATCGATCTGAATACTGTTACCAAAGCGTTTCTGCAAACTCTTATACGGGGTAATGATTTCGCTCGGCGTACCAAAATAGTTAGCCAACAGCGTGCTGCCATTATCCATATTCGGACCGATCAGGGCGATACGTTTGATCTTGGAGGCATTCAACGGTAGGATATTCTTATTATTCTTCAATAACACCATTGATTTCTGCGCCATCTCATAGGCATGCTTTTTGTGGGCATCACATTCGATCACTTCACGACCGATAGATGCATAAGGCACGCGGTCAGCAGGATCGTACATACCCAGCTTAAACTGGATTTCGAACAGGCGAGCCAAAGATACATTGATATCTTTCTCGGAGATCAAGCCTTTCTCCACCCCTTGCTGCAATTTCTGATAAAGATTACCGCATTCAAGGTCTGTACCGTTCAGAACGGCATCGGCTACGGCTTCCGTATCGTTGCTATGTGTTTTATGATACTTGGTAAAATCACTGACTGCCCAGCAGTCGGACGTCACATATCCGTCGAACTTCCACTGGTTACGAAGAATATCCTGTAATAACTCGTTATGCCCGCAACAGGGAGTTCCTTCAAAACGGTTATAGGCGCACATCACACCATGTACCTTCGCTTTAGTCACCAGTTCCCGGAAAGCGGGCAAGTAAGTATCCCAAAGGTCATACATGGAAACACGGGCGTCATAAGAATGGCGGTTGTGTTCAGGACCGCTGTGTACGGCATAATGTTTAGCACAAGCCACCGATTTCAGATACTCCGGATTATTTCCTTCCAGGCCGTGGACGATCGCCGAACCCATTTTGGCTGTCAGGTACGGGTCCTCGCCATAGGTTTCCTGTCCACGTCCCCAGCGGGGATCACGGAAGATATTGATATTCGGAGTCCAATAAGTCAGTCCACGATAGATTTCGCCGGTCTTGCCTGCTTTCAGGTCTTCATTGAACAGGGCGCGTCCTTCCGAAGAGGTCATATCTCCCATCTTTTGAAGAGCTTCCGTGTCGAAGGTGGCAGCCATACCGATCGCCTGCGGGAAAACAGTCACCTTTTCCTTCGTACGAGCCACGCCATGCAACGCTTCGTTCCACCAGTTATAAGCAGGAATACCCAAACGGGGAACAGCCGGGGCGGCATGTTTCATCAACTGGACTTTTTCTTCCAGCGTCAGACGGGAAATGATATCCTGTACCCGGACATCCAACGGAAGGTCCGGATTACGAAACGGATAGTCGTACGTTTGTGCCGTCAGGCCGCCCCAAGAGAGAGCGGCCAGTAACACGATACTTTTCAGTTTGCTTTTCATGTAATTGCCTATTTTATTTGGTTACTTCTACAATAATCTTACTCTCTTTCAACCCTTCCGATACAGCAGTCAATTCGATCGGTTGTCTGGAACGGTCACTGGTGACAAGTACCTGGGCATAGCCGTTAAATGCATTCCGGTGTACATCGCTTCCGGCAGGGAAGACATCCGGTTCCTGACTACAAGGATTACCATTACCCACTCCCAGAATCTTGCCGTTACGGACATCGAAATGAATTCCGTTTTCAGCAGTAGGTACTACACGTCCTTTGGCATCCAACACTTTTACGGTAATGATAGCAACGTCGTTACCATCACCCTGGATAGAAGTACCGTTTTCACTGACCAGTTGCAAGGAAGCCGGATTTCCGGTAGTTTCGACCAACTCGGTGTATTTCTTTCCGTTCTTCTTCCCTTTGGCCAACAGCTTACCTGGGGTATATTTAACACGCCAAGCTGGAATATCAAACTTTTCAACCGTCTTTTTACCCAGGCTTTTGCCATTCAGGAACAATTCCACCTCATCCATATTGGTATACAGATGTACATCGACCGAATCCGTACCGATTCCATTCCAATGAGGAAGCACATGCAACACCGGTTCTTCCGTCCACCAAGCCTTGTAATACCAGAATGCATCTTTCGGGAAACCGCAATAGTCTAATATTCCGAAATGAGAAACTACACCCGGCCAGAAATGCAACTGCGCCTCGCCTCCATAATCGAATCCGGTCCATACGAAAGCACCGGCAACAAACTTGCGTGCATCGACATAACGCATCCATTCCTGTGCACGTGCTCCCCATCCCGGAACATCACGATCGTAAGCCTGATGGAAACCCTTCTTCGCATCAGTCTCATAAATACCACGCGTCATCACCGTACTTGCCTCTTCGGTGAAGATACAAGGCAGATTCGGGAACTTTTCATGAACTGCGTCGATATTGCCTATTTTATAATAATTAGAACCTTGTACATCTACGGCATAGGTAAAACCTTCCCCCCAACTACCGTTCATGGCAGCCGTGCACGGACGAGTAGGATCCAGTTTGCGCTGAACGGCTTTCATGCGCTCAACAATCATACGCCCCTTCTCTGTTCCCTGTATGGCAGGTTCTTCGTTTCCCAAACACCAAATGATAACAGACGGATGATTCCTGTCGCGGCGAATGATTGTCTTCAGCTGGCTCAGACCTTCATCACTGGAGCTCAATACACGCAGTTCATCCATGACCAGCATACCCAGCGTGTCGCAAGCATTCAAGACAGATTCCGTCGGAGGATTATGGGAGGCGCGGTATGCATTTACTCCATACTCTTTCAGACGGGCGATTCGCCACGCATTCAGCTGGTCCGGAACAGCAATCCCCACACCGGCATGGTCTTGGTGGCAGCATACCCCCTGAATCTGTACTCGTTCGCCATTGAGGAAGAAACCTTCGTTGGCATCGAAACGGATGTCACGGATACCGAAAGAGGTATCGTAGCTATCGACAACTGCCCCATCCAACAAAATATCAGTATGCAACGTATAAAGCGTCGGAGTCTTCAACGACCATAAGTCAACCTGCCGTACATCCATGTATGTTTCCACCTCTTTCGTTTCCAACGAGGGTACGGTAAGGGTTGTACCAGACTTGTTTACTTCTTTCCCTTGACAGTCGATTATACTGTTTTGCACAATAAGATCGACCGATTTACCACTTTGGTTCGTCACTTCTATCTGTGCCTTCACACGGGCTTCCTTCTTTTGCAGATCCACTTCGCTGGTGACAAACGTCCCCCATTGCGGGATATGCACGGGAGCCGTGCGGGTCAACCATACATTCCGATAGATACCGGCACCTTCATACGACCATAATTCGGAATGAGTCGCATCTACACGGACGGAAATCACATTTTCCGCATCCTTTTCATAATTCAGGCATTCCGTTACATCGAAGACCAAAGGCACATAACCGCTCTCACCGCGTCCTAAATAGACACCGTTCATCCATACCTGTGCATCACGGAAGATACCCTCAAACTCCAGCGTATACCGATTCCCTTTTACCAACTCGGGAGTAAACCGTTTCCGATACCAGCCCACACTGTTTTCGGGTGCACGTCCGCCCAACTTACGGTATCCTTTCATCTTGAATTGCTCTTGGCTATATCCCAAAGCCATCCCCCAGTCATGAGGCAAAGAGATCTTCTCCCACTTGCTGTCGTCAAACCGTTGCGTATGAGGAATAGCCAAACGTGATTCCTGGTCTGCATCCAGCATAGTCGACTCCTGCAAAAAGGCAATCTTAGAGAACGACAATGCCTGCCCGTAATTAAAATCCTTCTCCGGATTAGCCGCATGCCCTTTAGCAAAAAGCCAATCCTGATTCAACAACTCTCTCTCCCGCTGTGACTGGGCACCCAGCCAAAGGCAGGGGAGTAATAACATCACTGTAAAAATCAATCTTTTCATTTCTCTGATCTATTGTTTCTTAAATGGATTAACGGCAGACCTCCACCTGTTCGGTCCGGGTAATACCGTTTTCGTTATAAGTATCTATCGTGAAATAATAAGTAACACCTTTATTCAGGCTACCGATCTCCAGCGAGGTCTCTCCCATCACCTGGAAATTACTATACAACTTGTCTTCGGCAATGCCATAACGGACAATATACCCCTGGGCATGCGGCACTTCGTTCCAGGCCAGGCTGACTTTACACGGGTCTTCTTCATTCCGCTTAACCGTAAAGCCATTCACCGGACGGGGTTTGCTACCCAAACCGTTTCCGAATATCCTCAAATCGCGGATCGAGAGGTTGGACGATACGGTATATTCTTTATTCTGTAGTTTGATATAGCGCGCTTTGAACGGTTCTTCAAACTCGATATAATCGTGCGGGGTATCCGTCTTTTTCGTGCTGTAATCCACTACCGGATACCAGTCCTCCCCATTCACCGAGGCATAAATCACATAACTCTGGTAAACACCCGGAACGAAGCCCTTCTGTTTGGCCCCATATTCATCGAAATTGACCTGAATGGCATTGACAGACGAAAGATGTTGCAAATTCACCTGCAACCATTCCGTATCGTTGTTGGTAGCGGCAACCCAGGCCGTACGCGAATCCTCATCCACGATGTTCTCTGCCGGAAAACCATCCAACGTAGAGGAAGCCGTAACCGTCTTGCCGTAAGAAAGCAGCATCCAGCCCGGCTGGAAACTATTGGAAGCCTGTCTTTTTTCCGTAGGTAAAAACATCGGATAGTCGCCGAGATAAGTATCCGTATAGAGATAGCCGTCTTTATCGAAACCCGCAGGATAGAAAGAGACGCGCCGTTCGAACATATGCCGGACGGAAATGGAATTGGTCGCCGCCTTCCAGTAGTTTTCGCTGCCTACGGTAAACATACAGCCATGTCCGGCTCCCCCGATAAAGCCAGTCGGCTTATAAGAGACCGGACTATTTTCCATATAGGTAAAAGGACCCGAGGGAGAGTCGCTGACATACGTTCCGTCGGCATACGATTTCCATTCGGTTCCGGGAGCGGCATATTGTAAATAATATTTCCCCTGATGAGCCGTCATCCAGGCTCCTTCGATATAAGGGCGGCGGGGCAATTCGTTGTGCTCGCCTGTCCGTTCCCAGCCATATTCTTCTTTATTACTGTTGAAACAGGTAATCACTTCTGTCCGGGCCTCCAGGGTGTTCAGGTCCAAAACCTGTGCATAGATAGGGTCTACGGGCGAACAGCCGTAGTACATATAGAGATTATCCCCTTCCACATAAAAAGCAGGGTCCCAGTAAGACCAGATTTCCTTCACCGGTTCCCATACGCCCGTTTCCGGTGCAGCCGAACGGTACAGCATGCCTTTTCCATGTGTAGAACCGACATAATAGAGATGGTCTTTATGTATAAAAAGCCCCGGTGCATAATCTTCTATCGGCAACACGGAATCGGTGATGAAGACATGTTTCCAATCTGTAAAATCTTCGGAATACCAGTAGCCGGACGACTTTGAGGCAAACAGGTAATATTTGTCTTTAAACGACACCACAACTGGGTCGGCAGCTTCGCGAATCCCCTCACCTCCATCTATTTTCATAAACCGGTAGTTGAGGTTGACCGGGTTACAAAAGGTTTTCGGAGACTGGGCAATCTTTGCCTTTATCGGATGAGTATCCTGGCAACCGATCAATAACGGTGCAATCAAAAAGGTTAGCAACAAACTTTTCATACTTCTTGTATAAATTACATCTTATTATTATGTTTTTCAAATACCTACAACTGCAAATATACAGACTATCAATTATATAAGCAATAAAAACACATACATTTATTGTATACATAACAACATCTATAACATATCTTCTCCCTTCATTTCGAATACCAGTTCTCCTCCCTGTAATACTTCTTCGAAAGTAATATAGGTTCGCTTCAATTCCTCCCCGTTCAAAAAGACTTTATCGACATAGATATTGCTATCGGATAGATTCCTGGCCTTTATAATAAAATCCGCTCCCGAAGGCAATTTGATCTTTGCATATTCAAACAAAGGAGCTCCCAACTCATATTGGCCGGAAACCGGGTCCATTGGATAGAAACCTAAGGCACTAAAGACATACCAGGCACTCATCTGCCCCGTATCTTCATTCCCGCATATGCCATCCGGCGTATTATTATACAAGGTTGTCAGTACCTGATTGACATACTTCTGGGTTTTATATGGCTGCCCCACTTTATTATACATATAAATCGTATGATGACCGGGTTCGTTGCCATGGGCATATTGTCCGATCAGGCCGGAGATATCACCGGATACATCGTCGCCCTCCAATGCAGAAGACATCGTGAAAAGCGAATCCAGGCGGGCAGCCAACCGTTCCTTTCCGCCCATCAAAGCCGCCAACCCTTCCACATCGTGAGGAACAAAGAAAGACCACTGCCAGGCATTCCCCTCGCAATAATCATCCTTACGGTGCGAAGAGGCCAACGGAGCAAAAGGTGTACGCCATTTACCCTCTTTTGTCTTTCCTCTGACAAAGCAAATATCAGCATCAAATACATTTTTATAATTGAAAGACTGTTCATTGAAATAAGCAGCCTCTTCGCTTCTTCCTATCTGTTCGGCAAAACGTGCCAACGCCCTATCGTCGAAAGCATATTCGAGCGTGCGGGCCACCGATTCCATTTCCATATCACAAGGTACGTAACCGTATTTCCTATAATTTTCCAATCCGACGAAATAGCCCATCGAATACCCGCACGTATCCTTCATCGCCAATTCGGTCATTGCTTTGAGAGCCAGTTCCGTATCGAAACCGATAATACCGTTCAAATAAGCGTTGGTAATTACGGGAAGCGAATGTATTCCGGTCATTTGATAATTCTCAATGCCCCACAACGTCCAGATAGGCAACTGACCGGCATACTTGTAATGTTCCAGCAATGTTTTTACATAGTCTTCGGCCACCTCCGGATGAAGCACCGAAAGAAGCGGGCAGGCCGCCCGGAACGTATCCCAAAAACCGATGACTCCCCCGTAATAATCGAACCCGTCCGTCTGATGAACCTGCCAATCCGGTCCCCTGAAACAATGATCCACATCAGAAAATAAAAACGGATACAGCATAACATTGTGTAAAGAAGTATAAAACAGTTCTTTCTTCTTACGGTCTGTCGTTTCGATTTCTATCTGCCCTAACACATCGTGCCACTTGCCGGCGGCCTCTTCGCGGATGACATCAAATGTTTTATTTTTTGTCTCTGCCCAAAGATTCTTGGCAGCTCCCTGTGTATCCACCGAGGAGAGTGCCGTCCGAACCTCCAATTCACCCGTATTACTCTCAAAAGTCAATAAAGCCTTTATGTTCGTTCCTTCCGCCGAAGTCATCCCCTCCATTCGCCGGTCGTCGACATATAAAACGCATTCCTTAATAGGGGTAGAAAAGGTGGAATAAAAATAAACCTGCTGCCCCGGCGTCCACCCGTTCGAGCAACGATATCCACGAACGGTATACGGATCAACCCATTCAAAAGCCGACGCATACACCGTATCGACATCATGCTCGCTTTGTATGGTACAAGCACTTTCCGAGCCATATTTTAAATCGACAATCACCGGTATCTCACCTTCAGAGGCATACGTATACCGCTGTAGGCCACAGCGCCGGGAAGCCGTCAGTTCAACCGTCAATTGTTTATCATATAAACCGACAGAATAATATCCGGGTTCGGCCTTCTCGCCTTTATGGGATAATACCGCCTGATACTGTTTTGAATAAAGTTCTTCGTCCGCCATACCGCTATTCAAAGGTAAGGGCATAAATAAGATATCCAGAAAATCGGCACATCCTCCGCCACTTTTATGCAGATGGCTGAAGCCCAGGATAGAGGGATCGTCATAATGATAGCCGGCACCATACGGACGCGTATCCGCTCCTATCTGCATCATCCCGAACGGAACAGACGCTACAGGAGCCACCCTTCCTTCCAAACCGGTCCCAATCCATTTATTTACATATTGATTATTACTGTCTGCCTCATTCCGGCAGGCAATCAGCAGGCAGAAAAGCAAGCCGCTTAACAGACGATAGCTAAAAGATGATGAAGAAATATACATAGATTATTATTTAAAAAGATTCAAGATTCAAACGACAAATAACACAATAGTGTCACTAAGGATAGCACTATAGAGCTACTATATGTAACACTATAATGCTATCCTTAGTGACACTACTGTGCTATTTTAATAACCTTTCGCCCGTTTCAGGTCAAAGGTTTCCACACTTTTTCCATCGACAAGCCGATGAAGCGTCCAACTGTTACCGTCTGCGCCTGCTTCCAGCCGCCAATCATAGGACGGGTCGCGCAGGAGTTTCTTTATCGCACGAGGGAAAGCGTTGGCATGGCGGGCATCTTCCCAGGTGCGGATCGCAGCAAATATCTGATCTTTCTGCGGACAACTTTCCACGTCTTTCTGGTTGATCGCCAAGAAGTAAGTGGCCCCGTAACCGACCGAGATTGCCTGTACATGCTCATACTGCTCAACGGTAGAGGTATCTTTAATGGCAAAGTTTCCACCGAAAGAGACCGGGTAATAATTGGAATAAGTGACATCGCGCAAGTCTTTTCCCTGGCTGGTGGCACTACCCCACTCGCGGGTATCGATGTCATAGAGGTTACGTCCGCCACCGACATTCCATACACTCTGGTAATGCCACGAACCTTCCGACAGGGTAGCGCCGGAGAAACGGATATAGGGTACTCCCAACTCTTTCGCCCGACCGAACATTTTCCGGAAGAAACGTTTGGCGGAATAGTAACCGTGACCGTTATTGAACAGGAATTCCTGCCCGTCGAAGTCGTAAAGGGTCAAACCGCACAGATGGGATACATCGGCATAATATTCGGCGATCTTGTCCTGGAGAGCCAGATTCGGGATAATACCTTCGTAACCGTAATTGATGGTTACCTGCAATTTATAGACGGTATCATTTGCCTTATGTGCGGTTGGCTTGGTTCCCCAATAACCTCTGGTCACATTCTTCAGGGTATAAGGGGCCGTTTCGGAGACACCCAGATAATGAATCAGTTCGCTGCCGATCTTTACCATGTTCAGATTTTCACAATGTCCTTCCCAGCTGGCTATTTCTTCCAGATAGGTAGGATCGTCTACTATGATAACGGTATCTTCGAGAGAAAGGTCTTTCATCAAGATGCGTTTCTGCTGATAACACAGGCTATCGCTCGGGACAGGACTGGCATCCTTCGTGCCCGGTGCCAGTGAATTCGTTATATTGACACGTCCCAGCATGATGCCTTTCGCGGCCGCCATGTCAGCAAATTCACGATGGGATTTGTTACCCGAGTGAAAGCGGAAAGGTTTCTTTTCCTGGTTCCTGCCATCCAGATAGCCTTCATTGGCACGGTCGGGACGCAAGAAGCCCTGGTCGTAGGCATGGATAGCCGGGAAACCGAGTTTGGCGGTATAGGAAATGATGCTGTCGTACTGGTTTCCGCTGGTCATAACATCGGGCGAATAGGCGGCTGGGTCTTTAATCCATTTTCCATTGACAGTCGGATGAGGCAATCCTTCGGACAGGACGATATCCTGTATCACGTCCATCAAAGCCGTGCTGTCGGGACTTCCCCACAAGGCGATGGAAGAACCGATAAAATCGACTCCCGGAATCGGTTCCACATCGATATGGTTCGGAATATTGGCCGGCATATTAGGTATCAGGGAATAATGAACCTGACGACTTTTCGTACGGTCGCGCGACTGATAATTCAAAAAGATACGTCCCAGACTATCTACCATCGCGGCATTTCCGTACATGATGCGGTAATAAGGTTCTTTATTGGCATAGAAAGCGACGTCGCTGATACCGTTTCCGCCCAGTGTAAACACCTGTCCTTCATGCAGGCTATCCGGCAACGGGAAACGTTTCGCGTCGGGCGTGTGAATGATATATTGGAACGGAGCCGCATCCCCTTCTATATCGGCGGTACCGCCAATGGTATTGTCGTTGAGGGCAAGCATACCGATGCTGTAATTGACTACATCGCTGGTATCGCGGGCCACTCCGATGATTTCGCCCAGCAGGTTGTCGATATTGGTATAATAGGAACCCCATTGGATGCAGTCGATGCCATTCCGGGGTTCGAGGCTGTTCAAGGTCAGTTTGAAATATTTATCGGCCGGTTGCAGGGTTATCGTTGCTACCGAACCGTTCGGGTATTCGAGGGTAAAGCAATCAGCCTCTGCATTATAAACGGCCTTTTGGGGCGTATAATACACTTTCTTTTCACTATCATAGAGCGACAGCAACGGAGAGGGTTTGTCGGCAGGACTGAACTCGCGGTTCGGGGAGACAGTCGTATTCTTCATACTCGTGATATACCCCTTGTCGTTAATGCCGATACTGAAATAATCGGTCTGAAAATCCCATGTCTTTTCGGTCGTACAACCGAAAAGCGTCAAGGATACAGCCAGGAGAGAGAGACATTTCTTACACATATTATCCATATAAGGTATCATATTAATTTGTTTTCATTTTATAGTTTACCGTTTTACCGGCCTTTACCGTCACCTTGTCTTTCCATTGCAGGAAAGCGTTATCACCCAGAGGGCGGGAAGCCTGTTCCGCATTCTCGGCAAAGATTGTTACGGTGGCGTCATAGGCAGTAGGATTTGTAATTTGAAGAACCGTCTGCTTGTTGTTTTGCTTTACTATTTTCGCTTCCACATGGTCGAAAATGTACAACGAACCGAGGTCGGTACGCACATAAATACCGGGGATTTCCAACGCCATCAGGGCACCGTTCGTCTCGTTCCAACCCGTCTGTCCGCCGTCGCCACGTGACCCCCGGCTGTCGGCATCGCAATAGGTCAGACGTTCCGTAATCTTTCCATTCGGCTGGATACCTTCGGCGTGCGCATGGATGACATCACGCAACAGTTCGGCATACGAGGCATCGCCGGTCGAGCGATACAATTTGAACAAGGCATCGCCGGACTGGGTACAGAAACCGGGAGCACCATGCTTATTCTGCGTACTGGCCCATACGGCTCCGGTCAGGTTTGCCCCCAACTTTGCCAGGGGAGTATTCTCCGGCAAGCGGTAAGGAAAAGAGACAGTCCAGGTGGCACACAGGTTTGCCAGGTCGGCCGACTGTTTCAGATATTGTTCCTTACCGGTTACTTCATACAATGTCATCAAGGAAGTCATCAAAGCAACTGCCGTCTCCGAATCCGCATTTTGCAGGATATCACCGCAACCACCGGAAGTAAAACCGACCAATGCGAAACTGTCATAGTACTCTTTTGCCGCTTCACAAGCGACCTTCAGATAATCCGGATTATTATAATAGCCGGAGGCCAATGCCAAGCCAGCCACCGCCATGGCCCCACTGGTCGTATTGTAAACAGCGATATCGCCGGATTCTACGTCCAGGTAATTTCCCCATGTCCCATGTTTCTTCCAGGTATTGACGAAGGCATCCGCCAGAAGCCGTACATTGGTTTCCCATTCAGAGTCGATAGCATTGGCTTTTTCCTGTTCTTTCAGCAACATAAACTGCTTAACCATCCAATACAGGATATCCCCGTTCTTACGGGTCAATCCGACTCCCGGATGATTGGCGGCGGCATCCCGGGAAAAAGGCTTTCCGTCTGCTCCCAGCACATCATAATAATATCCGCTTTTCCCTTTGGCACGCGGCAAGGCGAAATCGAATGTGTTCTTTACTTTTTGCAGATGTTCCGCATCACCCAAAGCCAGCATCGGATACGTATTCATCAGGCCGCCTATCCAGCCGTACGACATCCAATTGGCATTTTCCGGACAATAGTATTGCCACTGGTCGCCGATATAGTAACGGTCATCGATATTTTTCACCATACGGGTCAACACTTCACTCATCGGCATCAGGTTGCGGGGCGCTTCTCCGCCGGCATGCGACTTACGGTCCTTCATGAAACGGGCCAGCAGTTCAGGTACATCTTTACAAGGGAAAGTCACTTCCGTTACCCGAATAACGATCTGATCGCCTTTCTTTACCTGTACGCCCCGGTCGGGACTTTTGCTGAAACCGATAAATTCAGGCTTCCGTTCACGTACCCCCGGAGCACTGATGATAAATGAAGCCACACTTCTGTCGGGAGTTTCCTCCACGATCAGGGCATGGTCCAGCACCTGGTTATTCCAGTCTATACCCTGGTCGGTCAACAGGAATATACCCTTTTGTTTTGCCCGGTCCAGGATCGTGATAGCCGGAGTAGCCGTATTACTTATATTCACTTCCAGACGGGAACCGGCACCATATTCCGGGGACAATTGAGGAATAGGGTTAGAGGTCAGTGCCAGGTCTTTCCGGCGGTAATCAGTATTATCCAGTCCGGTCGCATACGCACGGTTAACGATACGCTGCCGGTTTCCATTGTACACGGAAGAGGGAATCATCACGTAATTATCGCTCGTCCAGCCATATTGGTCGAAAGCAACGGCCACTCCGGCATCTTTCATATCCTGTTTAGCGGTAAAGGTGAAGGTATACGTTTTACCGCCGTTCACCGTTGTCTGTTCCGTACGGACTTCCCAATCGGTGGTCGTACTAATCTCCTTACTTTGCTTTAACTCTGCTTCATTGTATGTACACTCCAGCAAACGAATAGGCTTATTCGCATTCTTTACTTCCGGAAGCCATGAAGCTTGTTGTGCAATGACACCAACATGAGCTCCCGACAAAAGATAGAGAGCACATATAAAAACACACTTGTATAGATTCATATCAAACCTGATTATTACTTTAAACGCATTTTACAAATTCCACTTATCGACTAACAATTATCTCCAAATAAGATTACCTTTCTATAATAAATACACCTACCACTCCGGTAAGATTTATATGCAACAGTCTTTTTTTATATTTTTAAGGTTCAAACCGACCTAATTTCGTTTGCTCCTGGCTATTTACATTACTCCTCTATTAAAAACCAAGAAGTACCCTGTGCTGTTACAGATACCGGAAGAAATAAATTTCCGTTCTGATCCAACGGGTAATTCTTTTTAGAGCCATCGGAGGTTATAATCGTTACTTTTCCTTTCAATCCGGTATAATACAACGGAAGACGCATTTCTTTCGTAATATCGCGGTCGGTCGGATTAAAGACGATAACCATCCCTTTGTGTTTGATAAACGGATTTACATGCACCATGCAATCCAAGTCGCGTCCGGTCGGTCGGCTGACATGGATAATATCCGACGTAAGAATATCACGGTACTCTTTGAACCAGTTAATCCATTTAGATACCAACTGTTTTGTCTCCGGGGTATCGTATAAACGATTCCCACGGATAGTCAGATGGCAACCACTTCCCAGAAACTGAATCAATTGTTGCTCATAACGGTCCAGATTTTCGCATAACGGTTCCAGACCGACGCGCGGATCATTCGTATAGAAACCGACTAACTGCAAGGTCATCCACCCCATAGGCGGTATCTTATGCCAGGTTCCGTCATAGATATACTGACGTCCTAATAATAACTGCTGTTGCGGAGTCAGGTTAGCACTCGCTTCACGATATCCCATTCCTGTCGAACATTGTCCGTTCAGGAAATACCAGTCGGGAATAGGTATATACATGACTCTGCGCTGTAATTCGTGGATCACTTCCACCTGCGTTTTCCACTGTTGCCACTGTGAATCCTCCAGGCCGGTATGATGCGGGTGGACGGTTGAAGCACAAGGATCGCCATGATACGGGCCATCCATATTGTAAGTCATAAAACCCGTCTTATCGAAGAACTCCCACATCTTCGGATAATAGGTATCTTTCCACTGGCTGGCAATACAAACACTTTGTCCAAAAAGACTACCCGGTTTTCCCGTCTCCGGATGGATGCAATCCACCTCTTTTCCTCGTCCGCGGGAAGCGACCTGCAACTCATAACCACCCATGACAATACCCCGTTCTTTGGCATAAGAAGCGACTCTACGCCATAATTGCACATAAGCAGAATCCAGATTATCATGGCTGACACCCGGCCACGCCTGAATATCCAGCTGTTCAAGTCCCAATTCCGACATCTGGTCGATGAAAGACTTCAGTTTCTCCTCATCGTGAGAGGTAATACCTCCCGCAATCAACGATTCGGTTGTCTGGGGAGCCAGTTTCTTATACATCCGGCGATGTCCCAACGATTGTCTTTCACGATCGTCGCTATCCTGCAACAATTCGAAAGTGATATAAGATTTAAACGGGCTATCCTTGCCTATCCGGGTATTGGGACCCATCGGCAATGTGCTTATCAACAGATTATGATGAGGAAATCCTAAAAACTTATCCTCCGCCTGATTGTGGCTGGCCCAGGTATTATACTCCTTATCCACCATCCATCTGGTCGTAGAACTGCCGACATGGTAGATTTTGGGAGTTCCGGCATAATGCATCAGTGCACTGCCTTCTATATCGGCATTCACCAGAGCAAAAGAGAAATCGCTTTCGACATGGATGCGTTTTACCTGGTCCTGATTAACAGCCAATACCTCGCATTCCATATCATTCAGCACTATATTCGTATCATTTTCGTTGATAACTTCAATCCATTTTGCCATAACCGGCAAACCCTGATAAATCTCATAAATGACTTTCACTTTTACATCCTTTACGGCGGGCATGTTCCCTGTCGGGACAAATGTCATTTCCATACGCAACCCTTTGGCGGGCCAATCGGTAGAAACAGCATTAAACTTCCGGGTCCATGGGTAACGTTCCAGCGGCATTCCTGTTTCCACCTTTTCCAATGTAAATGCCAGGTCGGATGCTTCCAGTTGCGGATACCAGCTATCCAGTAAATAGGATAACTCCGGCTGTTCTTTCAGCCCTCCGACTTCATACCATACACTGTCGATACATACACGGGCTTCGGGTTTTACGGCCCGAAGATACTCCGCTTCGTTGGAATGATTCTTATACCCCACACAAGCCAGATTCTCGCTGACATAAAAAGTACGGGAAATCAGTCCGTTGTTCAGTTGAAACATCGAAGTCACTCCATCGTCCGACTTCTGCACGTACATACGGCATTGGCTTTCTACGGGTTCGATCAACCAATCTTTTTGTTGGCGGAGATTCGGCAATTCCGATACGATTTCCTTACCCGCCCCCTCTTGTTCCAGTTGGCGAACCAGGGATTGTCGCTCAGCCAGACGCTGTTTGCTTTGTTCCTTTATCTTCTTGTAATCCAATAAAAAATCAGAGTCAGGGTCAAACTTCCCTGCGGTAAACGTACTATATCTGACCTCATATATTTCACCATAGAATGCCTCCTTTCCTTCTTCAGATACAGCAATCGAGAAGTTGGAAGCAATCGCCTTGGTAGGATTAAAGATACCGGTCTTCTTTCCGTTCAGCCATACGGAACCTTTCTCGCCATCCACTACCATTGCCAGATGGGTCCATACATCTTCGGCAACCTCGCCGATAGTCACAACACCGGAACCTCCGGAGATTAATTGCCATTTATCTCCTTTTCGGACAATTACATATCCTTCTTTTCCGTTACCATTAGCCACAACAACCTGGGACGAATGCTTCTTCTGCTCTCTTTGCCTATTATGACGCGGCTTCACCCACACTTCCAGCATTTGATTCTCCGCAGGTGTTCCAAATGGATTCGCCAATCTGTAACCATCCCCGTCACCATTGAATAAAAGACCTCCTTCTCCCTTCATTTTTTTGTTACCGGGAGCATCGGCATAGAAAACAGGACGGCCTAAAGCGGTTAGCTCTCCCGTTCCGGTTACCGGTTTTAATTTATCGGGAGCCACCGCATAGGTCACATTTCCCGATTTACCGAAATTATAATGTACGACAGGTTTGACCTTCGCTTCTGCGAAAAAACATAGGACGACTAATGCTACTGTTAATGTTGTTCTCTTTATTTTCATTGGTATATACTTTATGTACAGATTTAACAACGCAAATATAAAAGTTGCTATCTCTATTAAAAAATAGCAAATAACTGCTAAATCAGTGGATTATTATTGCTTACTGATGTCACACTTGAAAATATCCCATTTCTCCCGATACGGTAGTTTAATTAATAGATCAAATAACTGGCAGGTTCAAACTTACCCAATTCTATTTTAAATACACCATTTTGTATCTTGACTGGATTTCCATTGGGAACGCCTCTCAAATTCACAGGTTGTGCCACTCCATCTCTCTTTACCGGCAAAGAGATTTCACAGAGACCGCTTTCACCGCTTTGTTCCCATACACGCAATAATTTGCCGCCACCGTCAGGATTATTGCCATAAGCCGTTAACAGTACTCCTTTACGAGATATTTTCACGCCTTCGTTCATTACCGGCAATTTACCGGCAGGACAGGTGGCGATTCCGACCTGCAAAGGCAGACGGGTTTCCCATGCGGGAGTTATTAAACCGGACTCATCATCTGCATTCTTCGGGTTCACCCATAGACGGACTTCCGAAGTCAGGTTGCCATTCCAAAAAGAAGCAAAGTTTGTATTCCAACGATTATTAAACAAGTTGAAGTACACATGCGACCGGGGATTTTCATAGGTATCGGCATAATGCATAAAATCCAAATCGCCCAAAACAAATGCAGGTGCATCTATCGGGCAAACCCCAACGGAATACTCCTCATCTTTTATCATTATTCCCGAATTGGACCAGATATAATTAAACTGGCTGCCTTCTATCAAATCTTTGGCCGGATCGACAACCGAACCGATACGTCCAACCCGATATTCCGGAGATTTTGTTTTAAACGGCAATGCAATCCATCCGGCTTCAGGTTCTTCCGTTGCCGGCTTATTGATTACGGAAAGTTTCACATCTATACAAGGCATATTCTCGTAAAGCGTCACGGTCAGGCCAGCCGTATGTTTTTCCTCTCCGACAAATGCAGAAGGAGTTAACACGCCACGGATGGATGACTTATGGTTCTCCACATGAAATTCCATATTCCGGGGAGATTCATGTATACCTTTTGTCCGTTCATCCAAATAGGTACTTTTACCTGTTATCTGATAATGAGAATTTTTGTATTTGTCATATATATATTCTTTCAGATAGCGGTATGATTGCTCTTTGTCGTACCTTTCATACACATAAGAGCCAAAACCATTTTCAGACCGATCATCCACCAACTCCCGCTTATTTGTCTTATCCCAGATACTCCTGATGCATCCTTTCTTTTTGTCAAATGAGACTTTGTACCATTTGTTCTCTATATAATTAGCCTGTTCTTCCCCTTTTAATGAGTTTTCGACTTGGGCAGGTGACTCATCTGTCAGGATATATGTCTTATAGCCATTTGCCGGTATACCTTCGGCGAAGAAAGTACCCAGGCGTTTTGAATCGGCACCATACACTTTCAGGTCATAGATACGACCGGTCCCCACTTCTTTCACATAAGCCTCTTTGATAGAACCTTGTGACGGTAATACAAAATTTACCATCCCTCCACGTTCCCATGGAAGCGGATTGTATACAACGAAACGGAAACCTTCCTGAGCAACATTTTCAGCCAACGTAGCAAGTTCATTCTCCAGTTCCGGCCGCAAAGCCTGCTCAGCATCTTCAATATACCCGATATGTTCTTTCCATGACTCTTTCATCCGGGCATACGCAGGGTCCAAACCGGTAACATACATCTTATACCAGTCTTTGCCGGTTAAGCCGGGAACAAAATGCTGGTTGGCAAGTCCCCAGGTATGTTCGCCGTACATCAGGCTTTTATCATATATATAAGCCAAGTCTTCATCAATTTCGTAAGGCATGATTCCCCATTCCTTTTCCTGTGTATGCAAAGTTTCCAGCAAAGGCATCAGGGGACGTACTCTTCTTGCAGTCCGGGTTGCCTGCGGATTAGACATTACGCCATGTACCCAACTATCGGACATATCTCCACGTACCACCGGCAACTCGGGATTCTCAGCAAAAACAGCCTCTGCAAAATCAGACATTTTACCGATGCGTATTTTAGCATTGGGATATTTCTCTTTTATATGGGTAATTACCTTTTCCACCTCTTCTGCCGTTGGAGGTCCGGCATTATCGCCTGCATGCACGAATGTAAGCCATGATTTCAGCTTCCATCCTTCAGGAGGGAACATTCCTCCGCCATATCCCTCCGAAAACATGGTCAACACCCTTGAACCATCTGGACCTTCCCACCAAAACAAAGTCGGAACCTTCACCACACGGTTGGTCGGATTGGAACCGAAATGAAAGAACTTGATTCCGGCATGGTGTAAAATGGTCGGTAAAACCCAGGTATGCCCCGGAACATCCGTCATTTTCCCGTCAGTCGGAAGTGGTAAACCGTATGTACGAGCCAACGAAGAAGAATAGCCCAGACCACGCACAAGATCTTCGAGTTCAAGCGTTCCCGTATGTGTTGTATAAGGAAGTGCATGCGTCACCAGGTTTCCGTTTTTTAAAGCACGTTCTATCCGCAACCTACGCTCCGGAGTCTGCCGATCCCAAAACATTTGTTCCAAAGGCCATCCGGGGACGGTCCACGCAAACTGCATATCTTTCATTTTATCCGCATTTTTATCCATCACATCCATGGCTTTATCAATCATGGAAGTACGGTATTCATGTACAACATCACGTGCCAATGCCGAATAACCGATATCAAAATGACTTTTGAATACCAGATAAAACGTCATCTCTCGATTCGAGATTTGAGAGACATCGTCGTTCTTATGTTTTTCGTAATTGTCGGCTTGTGCATACAGCTGACCGGAAGGTAGAAAAAGCAGGCTTAAGAAAGCCACAGACAATTTTAATATTTTCATTGTATTAGTCGTTAATATTTAAACTTTGAAAAAGCATAAGTATGAGGTAACCGTTTCCTGTCGATCGGACAAAAGTAAAGACAACAAAAACTTCATCCAATAGCCAAAAGATGCTTATTCAGTGGATTATTATTGCTTTTATGCTATAAGAATGTATAAAAAAGCATGCAGATAAATCTTTACAGATAAAATCTGCATGCTTTGAAGTCAATCAAGTCTGCTTATTTTAATGGGTCGAAAGTACCTCCCCATTCGTTGTTCTGCTCAATCTTAGAATTACGATCGAGAACATCTTTGGCAACAGATGTAAACCAATGGTTCAGATCTAAATTAAACATATACTGTTTATCCTTATCTACGCATTCTATATATTCAAAATGGAATAATTTGCGAACTTCAGGATCAAACATATCTTTCGTCCAATCGAATTTACCCTCTTTAACAAGATTATAGTCATTGATGACCGGATACAAGGTAGAACGATATTTTAAATTATTCAATATATCGTAGCGTTTCCAACGACGCAAATCGAAGAAACGTTTTCCTTCGTAAGCAAATTCGATAAAACGTTCGTTGATATAAGCCTCACGAATTTGGTCCTGGGTAGTAGCAGTAATACCATAATTAGTAGAAGACTGAATACCAGCACGCTTACGAATATCATACAACACCTGCAAAGCTTCACCGCTCTTTCCTAATTCATTAGCACATTCACCATAATTCATCAGCACCTCTGCAAAACGAATTTCAATCCAATCAGTTTCGGCATTATAAACCTCTGTAATCGTAAGTTCATCCAACCCTTTTCTCTGGTAGAAGTTAGCTCCTTCCTGCTGTCCTCTATCAATTTCATCACGGATCAATGAATAATATACAAATCCTTGTGAAGCTTCACTATCTTCTAATTTTGTCCAGGCATTCCAATATTTCATATCACCCGGCAGTTGGTCTGAAGCACCTGGATATTTTGTACCCGGACAAAATATTGTAGCATGAAAACGTGGATCACGATTCATATAAAAATCATCCATAAACTGTTTATTGTAATCCGGATCGGAGGCCAAACGCTCTATATCCAATTCCAATTTAGTACCGTCCAATTTTGGAAAAGCCAACAACAAAGGTAAAATAGCTTGGTTATCATTAGCACCATCCTTTGTTAATGCTTCCGGACGAATATTCTTCTGGTCAAACGCATGGTCAGGATAATAGAATTGGTTCACCATAATTACTTCTTTATTTTGCTCGTCATACCAAATATCCGCAAAGTCACCTTCATACAGTCCTTTCCCTACACCACGTAAGAAATCTACAGCATCTTTATTTGCTTTATAAGCAGCTTCCCAACGCGCCTTGTTATTATCAGGGTTAAACAACGGGCTGGCATACTGTAATAACATACGACCTTTGAAAGCCATTGCACAACCTTTATCAATTCGTCCATAATCAGCTCCAGCCCAAGTATCCGGCAAACTTTCGATAGCTTCATCCAAATCTGCCAAAATCTGTGCCACACAGTCAGATGTACTGCTACGCGGAACAAACAGACTTTCCACATTGGTCACATCTTGAAAATGGGTAATCAAAGGAACACCTCCAACGGAGAAAACTTTTCCCCAATAATCCCAAGCTCTCCAAAAAAGAGCTTGACCACGCATCTGCTTTTTTTCTACGTCGGTCAGAACAGTAACACCTTCTAACTGATCCAAAAAGAAATTGATACGGTCAATATTACCATACCCCCAGTTAGTGGTATAATTATCAATTGTTATCTGTCCCCGTGCAAATTGGCTCATATTAGTGGGTCCGTTCATCCCCTCATCGGTATTATTCGCTGATACAGGCCAACCTGGTAACATATTCCCATAAATATCTGTCAAAAAAGAAGATATCATGTTTTTATCAGACCATACATTATCGGGATTTATTGTTCCATTATTGGTATAATCCAAATCACAACTAGTCATCAAAACCACACATGCGCCAAACAACGCTACTATATTTCGTTTCATAATTTATTCGTCTTTTTAGAATTTGACATCTACACCCAAGTTTACAGATCGCAATATTGGGAATGCATTACCATTACCAATTTCAGGATCATAATAATTTTTATTGAAACTACTTAATACAAACAAGTTGGTACCGGTTACAAAGAACCGAACATTGTCGAACAACTTATTGTAAAACTGATTTTTAGGTAGATCGTAACTAACTGTCAGATATTTCAAACGCATAAAACTTGCATCTTTCAACCAATAACTTGAAGCTGTTTCATAAGTTTTTGCATTGTTACTACTGATACGCTTTGGTAAAGTTGCATTCTGATTTTCCGGTGTCCAACTGTCATTATACCATTTTTTCCACATACGGTTCCATTCAACGCCACCAGCCAAATCTGTAGCCCATTTGTCAACGCCCAACTGTCCGGAGAACATCATATCCACACTTAGGCCTTTCCAACTACCACCCAAATTCAAACCATAAATGACAGGATTATTACTGTTTTTCAAAATAACTTTATCCCAATCATTAATAATACCATCAGGCTTTCCGTCAGGACCGCTCAAATCTTTAAATACCATCATACCTAACTCCGGTGATAAACCGTTATGCTGGTAATTCGGATGTTCTGCTTTAAATGCATCCAATTCTTCCTGTGTACGAATAATTTTATCAAATTCCCAGCCTGTGATATAACTACGAGATTTACCTACAGGGATGTCAATCCATCGAGCATTTTCAGCATAATCTTGCTTAATCGTCTTATTCCATCCATACGACATAGTCAAATTTCCATAATATGAGAAATCTTTATTGTTCCCATGATACCCCAATTGTAAGTCAAAGCCTTGCGCATGAATTTCACCGTAATTTTCAGCCGGCATTGTTAAACTAAACGAGTTCGGCAATGTATTCTGACGACTCCCCAAAATATCATAAGAATTACGATACCAGTAATCGGCCGAAACAGTCCAATGGTTCAGGAAATTCACATCTGCACCGACATTATAGCTCAATGCTTTTTCCCAAGTCAGATTCGGATTTACAACACTACCATAGGTAATACCGACCGATTTTGACGGACTACTGCCAAAATAAGCAGATGAACCGGATTTATAGGACTCCTGCCACTGCCAACCTCCGACAGAATCGTTACCGGTTAATCCGACAGATGCACGTAATTTCAAGAACTGAATTGCTGATTTATTAAAAAAGCTTTCTTCTGAAATAACCCATCCCAACGAACCGGCAGGGAAGAACCCCCAACGCTGACTGGGAGCAAAGTTCATAGATCCATCTTCGCGGAAAGAAAAACTAAGCAAATACTTGTCGGCATAAGAATAACTGAACTGTCCTATATAAGAAAAACGGCCGCTTTGCCAATCGGTATCACCACCTCCCCAAGTATCAGCTCGAGCACTACTGGCTGCCCAGAACTGGTCTGTCATATAAACAGGGAACGTCTCACGACCACCATGTACACTAGCCCCATCACCTTCATACCACTCTGTTACCAAAGTACCTGATACACGATGTAAGTTATTGAAAACATTTTCATAACTCAATTGAACGTTAAACTGCTTGTCACCACTCCAAGAAGACTTACGCTGTATATAGTCTTTTCCTACCCAGGTTGTCTTCCGCGTTCCAATAATATCCTCATCCTTAGTAGAGAATATATGATTATGGGTACCGGATTTTTTAACTTGATACAAATCATAATTAGTATAATATATCTTATTAAGATCATGTACCCAACTTCTGCTATATGAAATCTTAGCACTAAGACCTTTGAGAAAAGGAGCTTTATATGTTGCACTTATAACAGCTTGAGGTTTCAACATTTGTGACTTATTATATCCCCCCTTACCATCGACTGAAGCTCCATTGTTTGCAATCCATCCAAAATCAATATGTTTACCACTATCGGTATATACCGGTTGATCAGGCTGCCAAACTCTCAATTTACCATAATTAGCCTCAGCATTTTCAAATACAGCATTCCCCTGGAAAGTATTATAAATAGCTAATCCGGCAAAAACCTCCAAATCTTTTGTTATATCCGCAGTCACATTCATACGAATATTATACTTATCATAGGTGTACGGTTTTAAAAAACCCTCCTGCTTAACATAAGAAGCAGCACCAAAATAACGAACTTTTTCACTACCGCCATTTACACTGAAATTATGAGTCTGAGTAACCGGATTACGCCAAACTGCGTCCAATTGATCATATCCCCAGCCATTATTGATCGTTCTGATATGATCGATTTCTTCTTGAGACCAAGCCCAACCGGCAGGGTCGGCTTCACCATTGATACGACCATACAACTCAGCTGCTTCAACGCCACTGGTTAAATCTGAATTCTTTGTACGTGTATCAATACTATACCCATAAGAATAATTGAAAACCGGCTTTCCTCTAGTACCTTTTTTGGTAGTAACGATAATTACACCTCCGGCAGAACGTGAACCGTAAATAGCCGCAGACGCAGCATCTTTCAAGACTGTTATATCTTCAATTTCGTTCGGACTTAAATTATTGAAATCTCCACCGCCTCTAACAACACCGTCAATGACATAAGTCACATTCTGATCATTCCAGGAAGAGCCTGTACGAATAGAAATGCTAGGAGCTGCTCCTGGAAGACCATTCGGAGTACTAACACTTACACCGGCCAATTTACCGACTAAAATATTTCCTGCCGAAGTTGTAGGTAATGTATTCAATTTTTCATCCATTTTCATAGATGATACGGCACCAGTCACCAGACCTTTCTTCTGTGTCATATAGCCGACTACCACCACTTCATCCAGTAATTCCGTATCATCAGCCAACCGGATATCTATTTTATCCCTTCCTTTCACTGCTATCTCTTGGTTTTTAAAACCGACAAAAGAGATAACTAAGGTTGCATTATCAGAAACATTCAATGAAAATTTGCCATCTATATCAGTGATAGTACCATTGGTCTTTTCTCCTTTTTCAAATACATTAGCTCCAACAACGGGTTCTCCTTGCGAATCTAAGACTACTCCTGTTACGAGACGTTTTTGAGAGACTACCGTATTTTGTCCCATATTCTCCAGCGGAAAATCAGAGCTTTTATCATTCGTTTCGGCAAAAACCGACGAAGGGGACATTGGGTTTAACAAAAAACATATACCAAAGACTTTAAATGTGGTAAAAAAACTTTTCATACTTTTGTAAAGAATTTATTAGTTAATAACTAATTGATTTTAATTCAAATACGAATCGGAGAAAATTAGGCCTTTCTCCGGTTCTTTTTTTACTAGGTCAGTATTCCATACGCAATCTGTTTTTTAAGGTTACACATAATTCTATTTCACACTATATTTGTATTTCTTATACATTCTTGCGATATATGGATTACGCATGTAACAGGCCAAAGCAAATTTTTATATTCGCTCCACCATTTGACAGAGATAGACTTGTTTATACTCATAATCCACATTAAACGCTATTAAAAAGCCTTAGTCCTGTAAGAACTATGGCAAAAGCGCATAGGATACCAACTGTCTATCAAGACATTAGCAAAACAAGCTTAGAATAAAGTTTTCAGAGAAAAAACAGGAGAGTATAATTATTAATGTTTTGGTTTAATTAAAAAAGCTTAGTTCTTACAGAACTTAAAATAAAGTAAACAAAACTCTATATTCAAGCACAAGTGAAACACCAATAAACTTATTATCAAGACAATAAAATCAACATAATGTATCACTTGTACTTCAAACATTTATACGTCAAAAGACTATTTTCGTAAAATCAACATAATATTAACACAAAGATATTGTATTAAGTACCATTTGAACTTGACATATCTTACGAAATAGATGCACTATCTTACTATTTTCAAAAACATCTATTCTTTTCTATTCTCAAAAACAAACCACTCCAGATTCATCAAATCCAGCCCTTTAACAGCAGGATCAACAGCCTTAAACACAAATACCAATGCATGTTTTCCCGTAACTGATTTAATATTTGTTTCGTGAATAGCATAAGCTGTTTCACCTTCCATTGGAGTTATATCACACGTCCCGATCAATTCCCCTTCAGGGCTATCCAGCCGTATTTCTATCTGAGCAGCCTTGTTCCTATCCCATGTTTTACAAACAAAATGATTTACTTTTGTATCTGTAAAATCATAATATTTCCAATAGGCATAATCACCATCGCGAATGTCCGCTAAGTATTCTACCGGAATATCATTATCCGGACGACGCACTGCAACCATAACATTTCCTGACATCAGACAAGCTCTTGCTGCATCCATCCGATAAAGAGGCGAAATAGAGCCACCGATTCCCTGCGTGGTCATTTCCACCTGCGGAATAGTACCGTCCGGATTAAATGTTATTGGTTCCAAACAGGCTTTTCGCATGGTCGCACTCGCATGCGTCGGACGATGATAAGCGATATACCATTGTCCGTTGATTTCGACAATACAACCATGGTTATTCACCAGGTTCCTTCCGCTTCCCCAGTTATCAATAATAACACCTCTGTAAGTGTAGGGACCCAGTGGAGATGTCGCAGTCGCATAATCTAACGTTGCACAGTTAGATTCTCCATGTTGAGAATGGCTTCCATATACAAAATAATAGATGCCGTTCCTTTTCCGGACGGAACTGCCTTCATTGAAAAAGTGCGTTTCATAGGTTAGCAAACTATCATGAACTGCTCCTTCTATCGAGAGCATATCCTTACTTAGCCTTGCTCCCTTAGCATACCCCTGTCCCCAGAACAAATAAGCCTGCCCATCGTCATCAATAAAGACAGACGGGTCAATGCCTTTTACCCCTTCTATCACCTTCCCATCCCTAAACGGACCATAAGGAGAAGAGGATACTGCCACACCTTCATCGTCTCCACCTCCGGCAAGACAATAATAAAGGTAATATTTCCCGTTGTGATGGATGCAATCCGGAGCATATAAAATCCTATCTGTATAATCTACTTGTTTGCCCGGACCATCAGTAGCAAAAGAAAATTGCTCCACACTCCAGTTCACAAGATCGGACGAAGACAATACGTTATAAGAACGAGAGCACCAGGCGTTACCAGGTTCGTCGCGCGATCCGTAGACATAAACACGTCCATCAGGCATCTGCCTTACCTCAGGATCTGCAATATACAATCCGGGAGGAGCGATAGGATTTAGCATTCTGTTAGTCGAAACGACTGTAACCTTATCGTTCGATTGCCATTTTCCATCGAACTGACACCCCGTAAACACCCCTGCTATAAACAGGCTACTTACCAGGAATAAATAATTTATATATGAATAAAACATAAATTACTATTTTAAATTAGGCCATACTTTTATCCGTTTGGTAGAAGATAATTTTTCTATCGGCCCGACAACCGGAGTAGCAGAACGTTCATTACCGAAAAAGTCTTTTTCCAGTTTGAAAGGTGTTCCGTCTGGATTCTCAAACGGGAATCCTGTCAGTTGAGTGATACCTAAACGTTCGGCATCTACCTTTTTTCCTTTAAATGAAGATAATTCTTGCAGATTAATGTCACTTACCAGATATACTTCGCCGTCGAGGGTTTCCTCTACTTTCAATTTCGGATTGACTGCTTTCTCCACCCAATCCTGCGTCTTGTTCGTCATCGGAAGAGAACCGTTCAGGAACAGATTATTCTCTGCATAAATAGGACGTTGTGATACATCGAATACGATCATTCCATATTTTAACTTACTGTTGTCACCACCAATAAAGATATTATTAAAGAAGCGATGGTCGCCTTCGGTGATAGTCCGTATGCCTTTCACTTCGGTAGAATGGTTCAAGTGATACGGAGTGTAACGCTGGTCATCCAAACGGTTGATGTCTCCGGAAAAGATATTATGCAGATAGGCTCCGCCATCGGTATTCTCCTGTATCGTACGAGGTGAAAGGGAAATGTTGTTATCTACTACATAAGGTCCGTGGGACACTTCGAAAAACAAGTCCTGTGCCAGGTTGTCATACAATAAATTGGAAGATACGCGTGCTCCCTGTGCCATCCAGTCCAGCCAGATTCCATAATTACCCGACTTATGAATCCGGTTATGATGAATATAAGTATCTATCGCACCATGTAATTTGATACCAGCCATTTCAGCTCCGCCAAATTGTTGTTTTACCAGGATATTATAGATATGGTTTCCGTAAATCTCGCTGAACGCCGCTCCCATACTACCACAGATACCGGTTTGCTCACAATCTGAAATGACGTTGTTCCGAACGATATGGGAACCGACGTTATCTTTGCTCCATCCGCGACGTAGCGTATTGAATATTACTTCTACATAATGCAATGTACCGTCCAGACGTTTGTCGTTACATTCCAGATTATGTCCACTGGCACGTTCTTTTCCCAAAGTGATACCGTTGGCTCGGGAATTCTTAATAACATTATCCTCGATAATCCACCCCTTACACCAATGGGGAGCAATCATCCCCACCTGTTCGGCTGTCGGAGCAGCCCACTGCGTGGCGGCCTGGCTTATATGGA
Organism: Parabacteroides sp. AF17-3; assembly: GCF_003635445.1. Lineage (NCBI taxonomy): Bacteria > Pseudomonadati > Bacteroidota > Bacteroidia > Bacteroidales > Tannerellaceae > Parabacteroides > Parabacteroides sp. AF17-3. The sequence goes on from NZ_QTMM01000012.1 coordinate 132,333, forward strand.
AACCACGAATCGTGATATAATTCAGTCCCTCACGTGTCGGATAGAAACAAGTAGGACGAACCGATACTTCTACTGTTTCCTTATTCGGATCAATATCTCCAAAATTTGCATAAATCGTTGTATTATCCGCATCTACTTCTGCGAACCATACATTCGTACATCCTTGGGGATCACGTATTGTACGGAGTGTATCCGGTGCAAACACCTTATCCAGGCTAAATTCTTCATAAAGCGAAACATCATTCAAATATACATCTCCCGTATGATGAACCCGTTCAGACCATAGCCAGTCACCATACAGACGGTCGTTGAACGGATTGTAATTTCCAAAGAATGAATTAGGCAATACCACCTTCCATACTCCCTTTGCTTTCTTCTCCTTTTTCCAACCAGTCACCAACTCTGAACCTTTTATTTCAGCTTTCTCACCTTCGGCCACTCGATACAGGATACGTTTTCCTTCCCGTTCCCCACCGCTCAACGGATTCACCCATTCACGATAAACACCGTTATGTACCGTAACCGTATCTCCCGGCAACGCTTTCTGAGCAGCCCAATTTATAGTTTTAAAAGGAGATGAAATATCTCCGTTATTAGCATCACTCCCTTTTACCGATACATGATATTCTTTGGCTGATAACACATTCACACACAAACAGAACATCGAAATCAAGCATAGTATTTTTTTCATGGTTTAAAAATTATAATATTACAATTAATTAGATAACGCAAATATAAAGGCAGCTATTCCTATTTAAAATAGCAAATAGCTGCCTATTTTGTGGATTATTATTGCTTACTGTTCTCACACAAATCAAACGAACGTCCTTTTTGCCCGTTCTCCATCTGATACAAAGTCCAACCACTGTTATCCGCCTTTTTCTCCAATCGCCAACTCAATGCCGGATTTTGTAACATCTTACGAATATGCGTCGGAAAAGCATCTGCCCTACGAGCTTCTTCCCAGGTACGAACCACATTGAATATCGCATATTTTTGCGGACAACTTTCTACATCTTTCTGACCGATCCTGAACGCATACGTACAACCATAACCGATAGCTGTAGCTTCAATATGCTCAAAATCTTCCACCGTCGACTCAGCCGTAATCGGGAAGTTTCCACCAAATGAAGACGGGAAAAAGTTGGCATAAGTAACATCACGAAGGTCTTTACCCTGACTGGTCGTACTACCCCATACACGCTTCTTCACATCATAAATATTCAAACCGCCTCCCACATTCCAAGTGCTCTGATAATGCCAGGAGCCTTCCGACAAAGTCGCTCCCGTAAAACGAATATCCGGTAAACCATGCTTCTTCGCTTGCTCAAACATATTGCGGAAGAAACGTTTCACGCCATAACCGCCAAAACCAGTGTGGAAATAAAACTCCTGTCCGTCATAATCGAACATACCCAATCCGCTGTTCTTGCAAATATCGGCATAATGGCGTGCCAGTTCATCTTGTAATTCCAGGTTAGGAATCAATCCGGCATATGCTCCCCCTACCGCAGGTTGAAGTTTATCCACAGCATCCCCCTTTACATGAGCAGCAGGTCGAGTCCCCCAATAACCACGTGTCACTTTCATGAGCCGATATGGTTTTTCCTTTGTAACACCCAAATAGTGAATCAATTCCTTACCGATCTTAACCATATTCAATTCCGGACTATGTCCTTCCCAACAAGCTACTTCTTCCAAATGAGTAGGATCATCGATATAAATCATCGTATCCGTCTCGTTCAAATTTTCCGTAAGAAAACGACGGTGTAAAATACAGATACTGTCCGATGGTACCGGACTACAATCCTTCGTTCCGGGTGCCATTGAGTTAGATATGGAGGTACGCCCCAAAATCAACCCCTCTTTAGCCAACAGGTCGGCATACTCGCGAGTAGACAAATCCTTATCTGTGAAATGATAGCGTTTCTTTTCATGTCCCGGACCGTCAATGAAACCGCCATTTCCCCTATCGGCATGCAAGAAAGGTTGGTCGTACGTATGAATCACTTTCAATCCCATCTGTTTCGCATACGACGCCACACTGTCCATAAGTCCTCCGTATGTACATAGATCCGGCATGAAAGTTGTAGGATCTTTTACCCATTTACCCTGGAAAGTAGGATAAGGCAAACCCTCATTCAAAACGATATCCTGAATAACTTCCATCAAAGCCGTACTATCCGGGCTACCCCACAAAGCGATAGACGAACCGATGAAATCCACTCCCGGAACATCCTGACGCATCATGTGGTTAGGTTCATTGTTTTGGAAGATAGAATTACCTTCCGGAGAATAGATCATCTTACCTTTCCGGCGATCACGCGAATGATAGCGTATATTAATTCGTCCGTTACAATCAACAAAAGCCGTATTACCATATAGAATACGGAAATACGATTCTTTCCGATTATAAAAAGCCACATCGTTGATTCCGTCGCCTCCCATCGTAAACTGTTGCCCTTCATGCAATGTTAACGGTAATGGATGATTCACCGGATCAGGCGTATGGGCAATATAACCCGAAGGACCTGTTTCGGATGTAAAACGTGATTCTCCGCCAATCGTATTATCATCCAACGCCAAAGCTCCGATAGCATAACCTACCGCAGCCGAGGTATCACGGGCCACCCCGATCATTTCCCCCAATAAATTGGTAATATTCGTATAATAATTACCCCACTGTATACCATCGATTCCATTACGAGGTTCCAAACTTTCCAACTTCAACTTGAAATATTTTGTCTTCTCATCCAAAGCAACCGTTGCCACAGAGCCGTTCTCGTATTCCAACCGATACTTGCCTCCGCTGTAATGAGCCTTTTGCGGATAATAATACCGTTTCAGGTCTTCGTCATAAAGAGACAACAGGGGCGACGGCTGGTCCGCCGGACTGAAATTACGACTTTCGCGTGTCAAGTTCCACATACCGGTGATATATCCCCGGTTATCTATATCGATACCGAAACGATCTGTTTTGAACGATTGATGTGTACCCGACTCGCAACTACATAACAACAGAGTTGCAGCTACAAAAGATAATGTTTTCTTCATGATATAATTTATAAGTTTTATTTACTGTCTATATAAGAATACACTTCTTGTACCAAAAACATTTAGATAAACTAGTTAAAAAATTCCTTTTTAGAAACAGAGAAATACAAAATTACAGGTTTCGGCTTTCCCATATAATAGCAAATAATTACCTTTTCCGTGGATTATTATTGCAAGTAGTGCAAATGGTACTGATACTACTATGCTAGCCAGACGACATAGTAGTGCTGGCATGATGGCCCCCACCCTATAACGTACGTATCCGTTGGAAAAAACGTACGCTTTTCTTCCAACGGATTATCTTTAACCGACTTCACATCCGTATTCAACATGACAGCCCATCATTGATAAAACGATAGCTAAACATAATTTCAAACCCATATATGTTCTTATTTTATTATTCATGATCTATCTCAATATCAACCGTCGCCTTTTCCAAACCATCCGCCTCGATAGTCAAGCGAAGCGGTTTATTTCCATCTCGTTTAGCTTTGACTATAGCCAGGAACAAACCGTTAAATGCCGGACGGGACGGTTCCGAAAAGGTGATCAAACAAGTCGGGTCACCATTATCAGTTGCAACAATTTCCCCGTCACCTTCCAAGCTACAGAAGATACGGTTCTCGGCTGTCGGCACATCGTATCCATCTTTATCCACCAACGATACTTTAACAAAGACTAAGTCCTCGCCATCCGCTTTGATCAATGTTTTATCCGGTACGGCTTTCAGACGAACGGGATCACCGGTAGTCCGCACACGAGTTTCCGCCCACTTTTTATGCTGCTTATAAGCAACAGCCTTCAACTCTCCCGACTGATACACCACGCTATCCCAACGGAAACGGTATTCATACGGTTGCTTTTGTTTCTTTCCCAACGACTTGCCATTCAAGAAAAGTTCCACCTCGTCCCCCGAACTATATACAAAAACAGGTGTCACTTTACCTACCCGATCGGGAAAATTCCAATGTGGAAGGATATGTACCATCGGCGTATCTGGCATCCAACGCGCCTTATATAGGTAATAGCGGTCTTTCGGGAAACCAGCCAAATCGACAATACCGAAATAACTGCTCCGCGACGTAGGGCGGTTACGTTCTATCTTATTCAATTCTTCACGCTGCTTAGCCAGTTCTTCTTCTGTCATGGCAGCCGAGTGATTCAACAAGACACTGGCATCACTATTAAATGGAGTCGGTTCGCCCAAATAATCAAAACCGGTCCATACGAATTCACCACAAATGGCCGGATATTTATCCAATGCAGCAAACTCCCAATCAGGTAGTCCTCCCCATCCGGGTTGCGTCAAATCATAAGATGAAACATGGAGTTGGCGTGGAAAATATTCGCCCCTGGAACTCATTGTCGAACTGGATTCACTCGAATAACCCGACAAATGCTCATGTCCTTTCTTATTCAAAAACTCTCCATAAAAATCAGGTCCTCCATATACGCCTGCCGCATAATTCATACCATGGACATCCACCTGCAATTCCGTTCCATTCACGGCAGACTTACTCGGATAAGAAGCTCCGAACGTAGCCGGACGGGTCGTATCGAAACGATGAACCACTTCCGTCAAATGCCGGACAATGCCCAGTTCCGGATTATATTGTTCAGGTAACTCATTTCCCGTACTCCACAGGATAACCGATGGATGGTTTCGGTCCCGGCATACCAACATTTCTATATCTCTTTCATGCCATTTTTCGTATAAAGAACTATAGTCATACTCTTTCTTTCCTATTGTCCAACTATCGAACAATTCGTCCATAACCAGAAACCCCATCTTATCCGCCAACTCCAGCAATTCCGGTGCCGGAGGATTATGAGAGGTACGTATTGCATTACACCCCATACTCTTCAGTATGCGCAATTGTCGCTCCATGGCAACCTTATTCACTGCTGCCCCCAAAGCCCCCAAGTCGTGATGGTTACATGTCCCGTTTATCTGCACGCGCTTGCCGTTTAACAGAAAGCCGTTATCATGCGTGAACTGAATAGTCCGGAAACCAAATGGTGCATCATACACATCCACCAGTTTGTTTTTATTATAAACCGACACACGGGCCAAATAGCGGTTAGTATTCTCCAGACTCCATCGTTTAGGAGAGTTCACAAGCAAAGAGACCGTATCACCAATCAATTGGTTTGGTTTCAACAGTAATTGTTTCTTTACGACTGCGACTTTCGCGCCCGGTACATCATCCTTATCCAGTTCATAAATATCAACCACGTACTGTCCGTCTACCGCTTCCAATAAATTATTCTGTATTTCGACATGGACCAAGGCATTGGCCTGCTCGTCTGTGATTTCAGGTGTTGTCACAAAAACACCCCACTGCCCCACATGTACAGGATTCGTTTTCACCAACCGTACATGCCGATAAATACCGGCACCGGGATACCAACGGGAGCCGAACTTTTCGGTATTCAGCCGGACAGCTACCACATTCTTTTTATCATACAAAAGATACGGAGTCAAATCGACCCGAAAAGAGCTGTATCCGAAAGCCCATTCGCCCACTTTATTCCCATTAAGCCACACTTCGGCATTCGCCATCGCACCATCGAAATCCAGATAAAACCGTTTCTTTTTATCCTTCGACGATACTTCAAAGTATTTACGATACCAACCGATCCCCTTCCAAGGCAATTTTCCGGTATATCCATCCAAGTCAATACGGAAAGGTCCCTCGATCCCCCAATCATGGGGAACATCCAGCCTCCTCCAATCCCAATCGTTATACGAATATGACTGTAAAGAATCCGGTTCCTCCACACGCGAACCATCCGCCTGCAAACCAAACCGGGCAAACCGCCAGTCTCTATCAAAATTCAATTCGGAGCGTTGCCCCCAGGCCAACAATCCTATCAAATTTATCCATGCAATAATTAAATAAAATTTCCTCATATTGATTCTATTGTTTTAAATTTCCGACAAATCCATACACATTACCCCCAAAATCCACTGCGAAAAGGCCATTTCCCGACACGGCAATAGTTGCAAAGGTTGGAGCTCCCATATGATGACGCCACTGTAAACGTCCTGTTTTGGCTTTGATTGCATAGAGTGTCCCATCGGAAGCCCCTATATAGACCTGATCCCCACAAATGACCGGGCTGGCTTCCACCGTTGCCGGATGGTTCCCTTGGTAAGGGGCGGAGAGAATCATCGCTTCACGGGTCTTGAAACGCCATTTTTCTTCCAACGTCTCTTTATCCAATGCTACCACCCCATTGGTAGAAGTACCGAAGATGATCGCATCGTCCGTCACCAAAGGAGTAGAAGCCACCTCGACCCCTTCACCCAATTTCTTACGCATCAGGATACGCCCAGTCTTATTCTCTACCATCAACAACGAATTGGCGGAGGTAACATACATGACATCTCCCCATACGGCTGGAGTAGCCGCACGGAAGCGCAAATCAGAATCCCAATCGCCCCAAAGCATCTCGCCGGTCTTCGCATCGTTGCCGAACAAGCCTCCCCAGTGTCTGCTACCAATTATTACATTATCCTGGCTCAACGCCAAAGTAGCCACACAGCCCTCTCCACGTCCCCAGTCCTTATTTTGCCAAATGATTTCACCAGTCGTAGCCTTAAATGCTGTCAGTTGATAACCAGTACCAGCATAAACAATGCCATCTTTAGCAATTAGTCCATCGTTCAAAGCTGGAGTCACGCCAATTTTCAAATCCTTTTGCCAGGCTATAGAACCGTCAGATTTCTTCACTGCATACACGATACCTTGTACATCCTGAGCAAATATCAAATCTGATTCTACAGCAATACTATTGCGAACGGATGATTTAAGCGAACATTTCCAGACGATATTACCTGTAGTTGCCTCCATTTTGGTCAGAGACGCTTTTCCTGTTTCGTTATCATCAATTGAAGCGACATAAACAAAGCCCTCGCTAACAACCGGTGCCGACATATAAATGTTGGAACCGACATTTTTCGTCCAAGCCAAGCGAGGAGCACGAAGCGTATCTTTCACAATACCAATATGTTCCGGATTTCCCAATAGATTCGTCCAATCCCCACCGGCTACAATCCGGGACGTATTTTGCTTGTCATACAAAAAAGAGGCCGTCTTTTTACCGATCTCCCCATTTGCATAATGAGCCTCGGCAATAACGGTCACATAATGCCCTTCGGCTATTTGCGGCAAAGTCATCTCGGCCGTCCAGGCAAAATCGCTTTGTTGTTTCATCGGCTTACCAGCCAATAGAGTCTTCCCTTCGAAAGTACAAGAATAACGTACCTTGGTTACCGGGCTAGCAGTTGAATAGACATTCACAACCAAGGGGATAGTCCCTTCCGGGGTAATGGCCGCCTGGTGGTTCTGAATGGAAGCGATGACCATGTGCTTGTCCATATAGGAATAATGGAAATCAGAAGTAAAGTCGCCTTTGCCATCAATGTTCATGACACGGAAAGCGGATGAAGCATGGTCAATGCCGCCATAAACTGGCGTGGAAGAACAGATCACGCCAATCCCATTATCCGGATGGGTATAAATATGGTTGACATGCCAATGCCCGTAAAGCCATGCCTTCAGGTTATGAGCCAACAAATCAACCGTTTCTTTATTTTTCAACGTATATTTAAAGTCAGGACACCCGCATTCGCCGGGGATGGTGTGGTTGAACACATAAACCGCTTTATCTTTGCCGACATGCTTCAAATCGTTCGCCATCCAAGTGAACACGTCATCCAACCGGTAACTTGGCGCATGGTCGCCTCCTGGCATCGGGGTGACAATGTAATGCACGTTACCTACCTCAAACGAATAAAATGTAGGTCCATAAATCTTTTCGAATAATTCCTCCCCGTATTTTCCTGCAACCAGATCATGGTTACCTACCGAATAGAACACTTGTGTTTCGGGCATATTCGATGAATTCATCACCTTGATATGGTTATTTAAACCGCCTACGTAACAAATATCGCCCGTGTGGATAATAAAAGCTACCTTTTCATTGGCGGCATATTCGCGCATTCCTTCCGTCCATTCGTCTTGCCCTTGTTCCTCACCGATCTCGGTATCCGATATATGGATAAACTTATGGCTTCCATCACTTTTCACCGCATCATAGCGTAACAACCCGAAGTCATAGCTGGTCTGCCCCTCTTCAATACGGTGATAATACGCATTCTCGGTCTTATACCCCGAAGGAGTCGTGATAAAAATAAAACGCTCCTTCTCGTGCCCCGGCAAACAAAAACATCCTTTTTCATCGGTTAAAACTACGTTTAATCCATCGGAAACCGATATTCCTTTCATCAAAGTTTCACCTTTGTCCCAACGCCCATTATGGTTCGCGTCTACAAAAACTTTGCCGGTATGTTGCGCCGACACGATGGCAGGGAATGCCAACAACATTCCCAATACTATTTTTTTCATGCTTTAAATATTAACAAATTAGTCCATGCAAATATAAAAACGGCTATCGCTATTTAAAATAACAAATAGCTACCTTTTCCGTGGATTATTATTGCAATTAAACGTCACCTTTACTATTTATTCGTAAACCGGAACCAGTTAAAATCAACATATCCATCCACGCCTTCCGCATTCGTGGTGAAGTTGAGCAAAGCGAAACGATTGCCGGTCCAAGGCAATCCCAGCTCCATCTTGTGTTCTTTACCGATTGGAGAGTAATTCACCCCATCCAGGCTGTAATAAAAACGTGCCGTAAAATTCTTGTCCATGACACGTGCCCTGAACCAAATCTTGTCGCCTTTAAAGTTATCCACCGATTCAATCTCCTTGTCACCGTCATACATGACAATCTTACGGCTGCTGCCTTCCTGCTTCACTGCCACATAAGCATAAGGGAGCTGGAAAACTCCCAGTCCTGCCACATTGCCATCTTTCATTCCTGACACGATCATCTCCACCGAACCTTCCGAAGACGGACCTTGCACACGCTGGGTCAATGTATTACGGGCTTCATATAACTTCGGGGCTTGCGAGGCCTTCAAACGCATATATCCGCGACATTCCGTCAACGACCATTTCGTATTGTCAGGATTGTGATTCCATTGCCATTGTAATCCCAACTGTTTACCGTTAAACTCGTCTGTCGTGGCCGGAGATGCCAACCGCTGTTGTTTCTTTCCCACTTCCGGTTTCGGATAGGTAATCACATCCTTACCGTCGACTCCCAACATGGGCCATCCGTCTACCCACTTCACCGGCAGCAAATGAGGTACACGGCCGATAGGACCACGGTCTTGCATGATGATAAACCACCAATCGCCATTCTTCAATTGTACCATTCCCCCCTGGTGCAGTCCGTTGGGCGGATAAGAGGTCGCATCCTCCACAATCACCTTATGTTCATACGGGCCGTAAATATTCTTCGAACGGAGACAGACCTGCCACCCTTCTGTGCCTCCTGCCGGGCAGGTGATATAATACATGCCGTTTATCTTATACATGTGAGCACCTTCCATGCCGAAATTCGGTCCCCAGGTCCGGCTATTTTTAAATCCTTTCTCCCAAATCTCTACAGGTTTACCTTTAACAGATTTCACATCTTCATTCAGTTCTGTAATGAACAACCGGTGCTGGCCATGGACTACATATACTTTACCGTCATCATCGAAAAACAATCCCGGATCATACAAATACTCCGGAAATATCGTCCGCTCCCACGGTCCTTCCGGCTTATCGGCTATGCAAATCGAGAAATGACCTTGTTCGTTTCCCCACCCTTTAGGCGTACAAAAACCGACATAAAACTTACCGTTATGGTGGCGTATCGTTGCTGCCCACGAACCATTCATGTACATTGTTCCTCCTTGCATGTCAAAACGTGGGTCCTCATCATAACGATCGACCGCATAGCCGGCCATTTCCCAATTGACCAAATCCTTCGACACGGCAATCGGACATCCGGGCACATAATTCATACTTGTAGACACGAAATAGAACTTATCGTCCACCCGAATAACATCCGGGTCCGGCCAGTCACCCCACATGATAGGATTCGTAAAAGTCCCGTTGCCGTTGTCAGGATTCCAAACCTGTTGCGCTTCCACAACATAACTAGCCATCAATGATAAAACAATGGCTAAACTTGATTTCAAACTCATAGATTTTATTATTTGTCAATTTTAATCAATATATACCCCAATACTTATTACTTTAGTCATTCGCAAAAACTTTTATTGAAACAACCGCACGAATCAACATCAATACCGAAATAATCGGTTTGAAAAGATTGAGACGTATTCGAATTACAGCCGGATAACAGAACGTTCCCCACCGAACAAAAGTAAAGGTTGGCTATTTGCCAAAACATAGCAAAAAACTGCCTTTTCAGTGGATTATTAGTGCTTTTAACCACCTTAACATACTCCTCAAAAACAAAGTAAGCCCCGATACCCAAGCATACCCTGCTTAAGTATCGGAGCTTATCTCATCCAAGCCTATTCTATCTCAGGCCTGTCACTCTCTCCGTTGTCCGGACGCGCACCGACATACAACGTCACCAGATAGTCAATCAGACGCGCCTGTTTCAAACGTGTGACCGAAGTACTGAAATTCAGATCAAACACTTATTTCAACGGGTCGAAAGTGCCACCCCATGCATCGTTCTGCTCCAGTTTGGAATTACGGTCAAGTGCCTCCTTGTGGATTGGATAGAACAAGTATTTCTCATCCAAATTGAACGTGTAGAGATCGTCTTTATCTACATTCTCTATATAAACAAAATGGAACATTTTACGAACTTCCGGATCGAACATATCTTTTGTAAAATCGAATCCTTCTGCATCCGCCTTATCGTTAATTACAGCATAAAGAGTTGAGCGATGCTTCAAGTTATTCAATATATCGAAACGTTTCCAACGACGTAAATCATTCCAACGTTTACCTTCATAAGCAAATTCAACAAAGCGTTCATTTACATAAGCCTCACGAATATCACTTTGGGTAGTAGCAGTGATTCCATAATTACCAGTCGTATTTTCTATACCGGCACGTTCACGGATTTGATACAATACATTCAAAGCTTCCTGAGTTTTACCGATTTCGTTGGCACATTCGCCGTAATTCATCAAAACCTCAGCAAAACGGATCTCAATCCAGTCTGTTTCTGCCTGATAAACAGAAGCATTATTCAAACTTTCGTCTAATCCTTTCTTTTGGAAATAACCGGACATACCTCCGCCAATCGAAGTTCCTGTTTGAAAATCCACCAATGAGTTCATTTGAGTCTTGCCGTCTACTTCTTGTTCATACCAAGCATTCCAATACTTCTGTCCACCCTCAAGTTGTACATTAGTACATGGATAAATTGTTCCCGGACAGAAAATAGTAGCATGGAAACGAGGATCACGATTCGTATAGAATTCAGTCATAAATTGTTGGTTGTATGCAGGATCAGATAAACGAGTTACATCCAATTCCAATTTAGTACCATCTGCTTTCGGGAAAGCCATCAACAAAGACAAAATAGCCTGATTATCATTCGCACCATCACGAGTAAGCGGTTCTGGACGGATATTCTTTTGATCAAAAGCATGATCCGGATAGTAGAATTGGTTCACCATAATCGCTTCACAATTCTGTTCGTCATACCAGATATCGGCAAAATTACCTTTATACAAACCTTTACCTTGGGCTGTCAAATAATCAAGTGCAGTCTTATTGGCTTTGTAAGCAGTTTCCCAACGAGAAGCATCGTTGTTCGGATTGAACATCGGACTGGCATAAAACATCAATACACGTCCCTTAAAAGCCATTGCAGCACCTTTGTCAATACGACCATACCCCTTGTCATCATACGAATCTGGCAAGTAAGAGATCGCATCATCCAAATCTTTTAAAATCTGCGTTATACATTCAGACGTAGAATTACGAGATACGAACAAAGACGGTACATCTGCTATATTCTGTACTTCAAGAATCAGGGGTACACCTCCTACCGTATTTACTTTATCAAAATAATCCCAAGCTCTCCAAAACAGAGCCTGTCCCATCAACTGCTTCTTCTCTTCGTCATTAAGAATAGTCACCTCATTTTCCAATTTGTTCAAGAAGAAATTGATACGGTCTATTTTCTCATAATCCAGCTTCTGTCCCTGCAATTCAACGGTATAGTTACCTCTTGCAAAGTCATTCATACTTGTAGGTCCGTTCATACCTTCATCAGTATTGTTGGCATTAACAGGCCATCCCGGTGTTATACGACCATAAATATCGTTTAGGAAGCCATTAATCATAGCCTTATCTGTCCAAACATTGTCTGGAGTTATAGCCTCTTTGTTTTCGTAATCAAGACTACAACTACCCATACCTAACAGGAACAATCCTAATATCAATATATTCTTTTTCATACACATGCTTTTTTAGAAAGTTACATCTATCCCAAAGTTAAATGAACGTGAAATCGGGAATTCATTACCTTGACCAATTTCAGGATCATAATAATTCTTATTGAAACCACCCAGAACAAATAAGTTAGTGCCTGTAAAGAACAAGCGCACATTGTTAAAAACTTTGTTGTAGAACTGGTTCTCCGGTAAAGTATAACTTACTGTCAAATATTTCATACGGAGATAATTATTCTTCTTCAACCAGAAATCACTCTTGTCATCATAAGTACGAGTAACATTTGCACTCTTTCTTTTTGGCAATTCTGCATTCGGATTTTCTGAAGTCCAACTATTGTCATACCAATCATGCCACATACGGTTCCATTCTACACCACCTGCTAAGTCATCAGCCCATTTGTATTCTGCAAAGTGGCCTGTAAACATCATGTCAAGTCCGAAACCTTTCCAAGTTCCACCCAAGTTTAAACCAACGATAAACGGATTATTCTTATTCTTCAAGATCGTCTTATCCCAATCATCAATGATTCCATCAGGAGTGCCCTGTGGACCTGAAAGATCTTTGTAGACCATCATACCCAATTCAGGTTTTTGCCCTTTATGCAGATAATTAGGATGTGCAGCATTGAAAGCATCCAAATCTGCTTGAGTACGAATAATTTGATCAACTTCCAAACCTGTGATATAACTTAAAGACCGTCCTACAGGAACATCAAACCATTTAGCATTCTCGGCATAATCCTTCGTGACAACCTCATTCCAACCATAAGAAGCTGTCAAATTACCAAAGTAAGTAAAGTCACCAGACGCTCCATTATAACCTAACCGCAAATCAATACCCTGTGCATGAACTTCTCCATAATTTTCTGCAGGAAGTTTCTGGCTAAAAGTGGTAGGAGTTGAAACAACACGTGTATCCAAAATATCATAGGTATTACGATACCAATAATCAAAAGAAAGATCCCAATGATCCAAGAAGTTCATATCAGCACCTAAATCGAAACTGAATGATTTCTCCCAAGTCATATCCGGATTAACAACTTTGCCATAAGTCAAACCTACATTTTGGGCAGGAGATTTACCAAAATAAGCTTTTTTCCCGGCTTCATAAGATTCCATCCATTGCCATCCGCCAACCGAGTCGTCACCGGTAAGACCAGCAGAAGCACGGACTTTCAGACGGTTGATTTTTGACGTATTAAACCAACTTTCCTCTGAAAGTACCCATCCGGCAGATGCAGCTGGGAAGAATCCCCAACGCTGAGAAGGAGCAAACTTCATTGAACCATCCTCACGGAAAGAAAATGTAAACATGTACTTGTTCGCATAATCGTAACTAAACTGACCAATATACGACATACGTCCATCTTGCCAATCCACATCCCCATTTGCCCAACTATCAGCACGTGCATCACTAGCAGCCCAGAACTGGTCTGTTAAATAAAGCGGGAATGATTCGCGACCACCGGTTACACCTGTCCCACTAGCTTCATACCACTCTGTTACAAACGTACCGCTTACATGATGTACATTGTTGAACACCTTGTCATAACTCAACTGGAAGTTAAGTTGCATATTATCATTCCATTTAGACACACGTTCAATCATATCCTTACCATTAGGCAACCCCCAAGTAGATTTTTTTACACCAATGATATCGTTATCATTAGTAGACATAATACGATTATTTGGCCCTGTACGCTGCATAATCTGCATTTCGTATGACTTATAGAATTTCTTCTGTGCTTCATGATACCACTGCTTACTGAAAGCTACCCTAGCACTCAATCCCTCGAGGAACGGAGCTTTGTAAGTTGCGCTGACAAGCATTTGAGGTTTCAGATATTCATGTTTTCTGTAACCACCAGCACCTGCAGCTTTAGCACCTACGTTTCCGATCCAACCGTAATCAATATACTGCCCACTGTCAGTATAAACAGGTTGATCTGGTTGCCAAATACGAAGCTTTGTGTATGTATCACGGTTCACTTCATCATAATCCTCAGCTAAAAGCCCTTGCTTGTTATTGTTTAAAGACAGTCCAGTTTCAACCTTTAAATCTTTGGTAATATCAGCCGTCACATTCAAACGTAAGTTATACTTGTCGTAAGTCATAGGTTCCATGAAACCTTCCTGTTTCACATAGGAACCACCGGCAAAATAACGTATCTTTTCATTACCACCACTTACACTAATATTATGTGTCTGTGTACTTGGATTACGCCAAATAAGATCCAACTGGTCATATCCCCAACCATCATTGATTCCCTTGAAATAATCCAACTCTTCCTGAGACCACGCCCATCCTGCCGGGTCTGTGTCACCGTTAATACGTCCATATAACTCTCCTGCCTCTACAGCACTGGTTAAATCCATATTCTTTGTACGAGTATCTATTGCATAAGAATAAGAATAGTTTACAGTTGGTTTTCCTAATTTACCTTTCTTAGTTGTTACCAAAATTACACCACCAGCAGAACGAGAACCATACACCGCAGCAGATGCAGCATCTTTTAAGACTGTGATATCATCAATTTCGTTGGGAGACAAGTTATTGAAATCACTTGCATCACGAATTACTCCATCAATAACATAACACACCGGTTGTTGTTTCTTGTTATCTCTTTCCCAAGCAGATACAGTACGAATAGACACATCCGGATTCGAACCAGGAGCTGCGCTCGGAGTACTGACATTGACTCCAGCCAATCTACCTGCCAACAAATTACCGGCAGCAGTTGTAGGTAATGTCTTCATCTGTTCATCTACTCGCATATGTTCTACAGATCCGGTCAACAACCCCTTTTTCTGTGTCATATAGCCGACTACAACCACTTCATCCAACTTTTGAGTATCTTCTTGCAGTTTAACGTTAATAACGGTTTTATTTTCGACCGAAATTACCTGACTAAGATAACCGATAAAAGAAATTTGAAGCTGCGCATTTTCGGGGACTTCGATAGAGAACCTTCCATCCACATCACTTATGGTACCCGTAGTTGTCCCTGGGATAGAGACATTGGCTCCGATAATAGGTTCGCCATTTTGGTCGACAATAGTACCTGTAACTGTTTTTTTGTCCTGGTTCACAGATGAAGCCACAAACGACGGTGTTTTCTCTTTATAAATAGAGATTGTTTTATTTTCAACATTATACTTCACCTCCATTCCTTCAAACACATCTGCCAAAACTGTATTTAAAGAACCAGTTACATTTACCGTAACCTTCTGTTTGATATTAATATCATTATTACGTACCAGGATTGAATAACCTGTTTGTTGTTCTATGTCATCAAGAACTTTACTAATAGGGGCATTTTTGTGATTTACGGTAACCTTTACGCTTTGTAATGCCGTATTGGCATATACAGAAGTGGATATTACACCCATCGCCAAAAATAAACCCAATTGTTTGATTGAAAAATACTTTCTTTTCATACTTTTGTAACGATTTCGTTAGTTAACAACTAATTAATTCAAAAAAATCATTCAATGAATCGGAGAGAAGTGCCAACCATCTCCGATTCTTTTTTTAACCTGTGTTTTCCATATATTCTCTTTTAAAGTTAAACATCCTATTTTAATCGTAGTTTTACCTGTCTTTTAACATGATTACGCTTCCACTCTGTTCGAAACGATACTTTTTATCCACATCAATAAAATTAAACACTTCTTGAAGTGACATTGTCAGATTAATGCTTCCGGTAAAGTATTCATTTGCAACTTTATCACTCTCTACCCAAATCTTTACATTGTATTTCCGTTCTATATCTTTCAATATATCCAGGAAAGAAGCATTCACAAAACTCAACCGTCCGGTTGTCCACAAAGATGATTTATGAGACTCCGTCGTTTCGCTATATAAGGCACCTGTTTCACGATTATATATCGCTTTTTCATCCGGTTTCAAACGGACTTGTTTATTATTAGCCAATACATCTACCCCACCATTGATCAATGCCACTTCCGTCTCCGAGTCTTCCGGATACGAACGAAGATTAAATGTTGTTCCAGTCACTCTCACTTGCATACCACCTGCATAGACTTGAAAAACTTTTTCGACATTTTTTGCCACTTCAAAATAACCCTCACCTACCAAATAAACGTTTCGCTCCTTCTTCCCGTATGATAACGGATACTTCAAGACAGAGCCGGAATTAAGGACTACCGTTGAACCGTCCGGTAGAACTACTTTGGTTTGCGAACCCAGAGGAACAGCCATTTCATTATATAGCTGCTCGCCTGATTCATCCAATTCATTATATATAAAAATAGAACCGATGGAAACAGAAACCATCAATAAAAGGATTACTGCAACGTTTCGTGTATAGATAAACCACCGGCGCCGGAAAGTAACTCCGGAGGTTAGATGCAACCATTCTTTCAAATAGGCATATCTGGTTTCTTTCTGAGATTCGAAGGCGGGAATATGAAGAAGTGCGTACAACTTTACCATCTCGTTGTACCGCTCTCTGTATAAATCAGACTCCTCTACCAAAGCGAACAAAGAAACCTTCTCCTCGTCCGTTATGGAACCTGAAATATAGTTACTCATTAGTTCTTCAAATAATATATCTTTATCTTGCATATACTGCTAAATTTCCGGTTGTTTAAAATAAATACACATCTCAACCGAAAAACATTTAGATAAAATCGAACTTTTTTTGATTTTAACAAAAGAAATAGAAACAATTTCTACAACCACCCCCATTGGCGCATTCTAACAATGCTCATCCTAAGGTCATAACAATGCCCATTCAAGCAACCTTACAATGGGCATTATAAGGTTGCTTGAATGGGCATTGTTAGAAAGACTGTTCCAAAGTGGCTTTTATCCCCTGAAATCAGCGGGAAAAAGTCAAGTCTATAGGATATTTTCCATACTTATTGATTGTATCTATCAGACATCGCACATTTTCCGTAGGGATCAGATCGTGAATACTATGATCTGTCGCAATTATATATCCTCCATCATCAGCAGCCTCCCTGATACATTCCAAAACTTCTTTACGAACATCATCCGGATTGGAGGAAGCCATCGTTACTTTGTTATTGATATTACCTATAGGCGTCAACCGTCCTTTGTATCTCTCTTTCACTTTTTTCAAATCCATCCCGGCAGCTCTTTCCACCGGATGAAGTCCATCGATACCGCAATCTACCAGATCGTCGAGGACATCCCAGATTCTCCCGTCGTTGTGCATAATAACCGGCACTCCCAATTCTTTGATACCGGCAACCAAACGCCTGAAATAAGGGATGAAGAAAGTACGGAAGTCATCCGGAGAAATCAACAAAGCATTCGTACCACCCCAGTCATCAGATATTTGTACACAATCGACTCCCCCATCCTTTACAGCCAGGCGGATAGCCCCCAATGTCCATTCAAACACTGCTTCATTTATTTCATGTACCATTTCCGGATCCGTATACATGGTAATAGCCAATGTCTCGAAATCCATGATATACCAGGATAGCATGGTGAACGGTCCCAAAGTTCCCAACACGACTGCCAGGTCTTCCGTATTAGCAGCCTTCACATCTTTGAAAATTTTGAGACGATAAGGCGTATCGACCGGAGGCAAAGTATACGCTTCCCAATCTTCACGGCATTTTACAGGCGTATCGATTTGTGCGATGATCGGCCAGCCATTTTTTTGATAGGTAACGCCCCATTCATCTTTGTATATCTCATTCGGTTCATGAGGAGTCTCTTCGATACCACAGAAACCGTTAATCGGCGTCCAGATGCCATCGATACCCAGCTTGGCAGCCAGCTTTGCCTGTGTTTTACCATCATACAAAACCGTTGTATATCCCAACAGCTCTTGCATAAGTTTCAAACTGAAAAGATGTTCCATAATAGGAATTCTGTCGGGTACACCACCCGATAATGCTGTCAAAAAACGTTCTCTTGATGTCATATCAATTAGATGTTAACTGGTTTAAAATCTCTACTAACCGCTGAGGCTCTTCTGTATAATAGTCTGCACCTATTTTCTGAGCAAAATCGCTGCTCACAGGTGCTCCGCCTATAAATGTTTTCACTTGAGGAAACTCTGCCTTTATAGCTGTATTGATCGACTCCATATTGACCATTGTGGTTGTCAACAAAGCAGACATTCCGACAAAAGCATCCGGATTTTCTCTGACAGCGTCCACAAACTTTTCTTCGGTAACATCTACCCCCAAGTCGATAATCTCATAACCATTTCCTTCCACCATCATACATACCAGATTCTTACCAATATCATGTAAATCTCCTTTTACCGTACCGATAATCAATTTACCTTTACGTTTGACCGAACCGTCATTAAAATATCTTTTCAGATGTTGCATGCCACCGCTCATAGCTTTTGCACTCATCAGAACCTGAGGCACAAACACTTTATTTTCTTTGAACTTCACACCGATATTGTTCATTCCAACGATCAATCCCTTTGTTAAAATATCATTGGGGGAATACCCCTGCTCCAAAGCCTTCAATGTCAATTCATCAGCTCCGTCTTCCCCTTTCATTGCAGGAGGATAAGGAGTTTTTGCATTGATCTTACCCACTTCGACACAAAATGCTATTCTTTCTAATGTGTTTTCCATACTATTCTATTTATTTAGTCAATTGTTCCCTTCTTCTTATCTCTTTTACGGCATCTACCATTGCATAGAACCCCTCTATCTGCATGTAATCAGGTATTGAATTTCCGGATCCCAGACCGTATCCGTTCGCTTTTTTACGGAACCGGGTACCTTCCTCCAAAACCTTGTTAAAGACCTGGTCATACGGATTCAGGATCAGATAGTTCATATCGAATCCTCCGAACAGGCCGATTTTATCCGAATAGTTATCGATCCATTCATCAAAAAGACATATCTGGTCTTCATTCGAATGTTTGGCATCTATCCCGTTCTGAAGAATATCAGGCATGATCTCTTTGATATTCCCACAGCAATGCAGTAAGAACTTCTTATTCTTATTATGTACGATATCGATCACTTTCTTATGCAGCGGTAAAATAAACTGACGGATCGTATCCGGTTCGAGCATAGTTGCCATACGATGCCCCAAATCATCTCCCATGCGATAGAAGACAAAAAGATCGTCGTACTCCTCCAACATCTTAGTCCACAATGTTTCGTAGAGTTCACCGATTTTCCGGAAGATGTCGGCAAAAAGTTCCGGGTCGAGATACTGCATGACACAAAGGCTTTCATAACCCACCAGATCCTGAGCTGTTTCAAAAATGCCGTATCCGCAACCATCATAGGCTTTCATCCCGGCAGGCATCACTCTCCGGATAGACTCCAACCGAGGCCTGTATGTTTCCCAGAAAATACGAGGAATATCGTCAAACGGATATCTGTCAAAATCTTCGCGGGTCTGAATAGGACCGAGCATCCCCCCTAATATGGCCCCATGACCGGGAAGGATTTCGCAAATCGCAGCTTCATAACTGAATGCATCATAGGTATTTTCTTTCCAAAAAGAAATATATTTACTAAAATACTCATCCAGATCAGAGCAGCTTTTACGGCCATTTAACGACAATTCCTCCCCTATACATTTAGAAACAAAAGGGGCATCGATATTATGCTCATACAAAGGCAAATAATCAGGTTTCTGATTATATAATACCTTTAAAATATTTCTGTAGTCAGGCTCAAACGTATTCATATTTTTTTATTTAATTACATTCCTTATTACCTTTTTAATATGATCGATACAGGCTGATAGGCATGCATCTCGACGGACAGTTCATTATTCTTAATTGGAAACGAATCTCCCAACGGTTCACCGCGCAGATTACAGAATTGAGCAGACCGATATGATTTTCCGGATAATGTAACAGTACATTTGCCTTTTTTACCAGCTTGTTCCCAAAGTCTCAACAGGTCTCCCTCACCATCTGTATTCGGTCCGAAAGCAGTAACTAAAATTCCTTTTTCGGACAATGTAATCCCTTCAGAAAAAAACGGAAGTTCACCTCCATCATCCTCTGTATACGTTGCCATCAGAGGAACACGCGTTTCTTCTGTCGGTGTAATAAGAGAAGTCTCATTACTGTATTTATCGATCGACCACAGATATACTTTGGCTGAAAAACCTCCTTCTATCCATTCTGTAAAATTAGTACCCCACTGATTATTAAACAGATTGACAAAAACATTAGGCCGTTGGGGTATAAACTCTCCGGAGAAACGGAACAGACCGGGACGGTCCAGACTGACAGCCGGGGCATTCGGTGTATTTAGACCAAATCCCTTCCCTTGATTATCAATAACAGCCATACCAGTATTCAGGAAGAAATAATCATGGTTGGTGTTCTTTACAAAATCAGTGGCCGGATTAACAACACCGCCGGTTCTCCCTAACCGGAATGAAGGATTCGACAGATTAAACGGAAAAGCAAGCCAACCACCTTCCGGTTGGGATTCAGCCGGTTTATTCCGTATCCCCCAACAAATTTCCAGATAAGGGGAGCTATCTTCTAACGTATAAGTTAATGTATAGTCATCGCCAGCACCTGTCTGACAGAATGCGGTAGCACTAACTGAATGGGAGGTCTGCAAATATTTGATTTTATTTAATCTGCCCTTTATCATTTCATATTTCAGATCTGGATTTTCCGGCCGCCCCATCTCCTGATCAGCCCAGCCATGATGTCCGGGCTTCACATAATTCGCATTATAACGGTTGATTTCCTCTTGACCAAATTTCTCGTGGATATACTCTCCGAATCCATATTCATTCTTCTCATCGACCATTTCTTTCTGTTGTTGTTTATCCCAAACAGAAAGTAATGCACCGTTTTCCTTATTTATTTCTATTTTGAAATAGTTGTTTTCCAACACAGCTTCTACTTCATCAATACGGGAACTTCGGGAATCCTCAGATATAGGAGATGTTACCAACGTATAAGTCTTATACCCCAGGGATGGAATATCTTCCGCATGAAAAGACAGGTGATTGTAGTCGTTATATACTGGCAGAATCTTACCCGTCAATTCATCTTTCAAACCATAAACCTGGTAATTTTTTTTATAAACTCCCATATGTAAACTGACCAAACCCGAACGTTTCCAGGGAAGCGGGTTATAAACAACTACTTTACGTCCTTTAACGGCTACATTCTGAGCCAGTGTCTTCAAATCCTTCCGTAAAGAAGGAATAATATATTGTTCAGCACGGTGTGCCCTACTTCCTTTTTCATTCCAGGATGTTTCTATAAAATCATACAGCCCTTGCGCCCTGCTGACTGTAAAATCGTCCCCATATTTCCAAAAATCCTGGTGTCCATGACTCATTGCCAACCCAAAAGTATGTTCATCAAACAATAAAGATTGTTCAATAGCCTTTTCAACATAAGGTTCAACCGGTTCGGGAGTTATGTCCCACTGTTTGAGTAAGGAATTCAACGTTTCCGTATTATAAATGACACGCTGCATAGCCTTATTGATTTTTACTTCTTTAGGCATCGACATATATCCATGAATCCAGGTATCCGGCATATCCCCCTTTACTACAGGCAATGATGGGTTTTCTTTCATCAGGGCATCATAAAAATCTTCCAGCTGACCGATACGTATCCGGGCATTAGGTGCTTTTTCACGAGCTTCTTTCAATACGGCAGCAACATCTTCCGGTGTCGGAGCACCTGTATTTTCATGCGTATGTATCATTGCTAACCATGTCTTATATTTCCAGGTTGCCGGAGGAAGTACGCCGGAACCGTAATATTCCGCCCAGTTAAAAGTGAGTAACCTCGAACCATCCGGTCCCTCCCACCAAAACAGGGTTGGTATATCCGGTGATACGGACCCGGGATTACAACCAATATGCAAAATCTTCACACCAGCCTGTGTCAATAATGTAGGAAGTATCCAGGAATGGCTAGGGACATCGGTTAGTTTAGCTCCACGTACCAACGGTTGGTCATATTTTCTATTTATCTGCGAAGAATAGGACATACCACGCACCAATGTTTCAAGATCACTCGATTCAGTCTCAAATGTGAATGGAAGTGCATGCACTTTGAAACGTCCATCCTTTAATGCTTTTTCTATTCCGGATTTATAAGCCTCAGAGGTATTTTCCATAATATATTTCATCGGCCAGCCAGGAAGAGTCCAAACAAATTGGTCTTCTTTAGGTAATTTACCCGTTTCCTCTACTGAACGTAATGTTTCATCCATCATAGAGGTTGTGTATTTCTGTAAAATAGATTCACTCCAGTCAGTATAACCAATATCAAAATGCATTTTGAAAACAATGATTATGTCTTCAACTTCAACCTTTTCGGCTCCTTTGTCTACATCTATAGCCGCAATCTGAGCTTTTAATGAGCTTAATGATAGTATGAAAATCCATACTGAAAGAATAAATTGCCTTCTCATATTTCATGGTATTATGTTTCTCTCTTAATTAACTTTACCGGTTAAGTAAACTAAGAAAAAAATATTATTTTGCAAACATATGTGTCTTATCAGAGATAAACAATGACATTTATTCCGATTTTCTTATACTATCTTACGATCGATATGTTTTTAATCATATACAGGCAAAACCAGTTTTACCTTTTCGTCTTCATTATCGGTAGTTTCTAATTTCTCTATTAATACACGTACAGACTCACGACCAATCTCTTTTATAGGAAGATACGCTATATGCATATTAGGAGCCAAAAGTTCAAAACTCGGAGTACTATGCAGACAAGCCAAACCTATTTTACTGACATCTATATTCCGTTTATAAAAATAGCGTAGCCCTTCCATGCCTAAATAATGCGTAGTAAAATAGAATCCATCGACATCCGGGACCGTATCAAAAATAGTATCCAATACACGAATGATATCTAACTCATACTCATTGCGTGACACCTCTCCATATAAGTGAGGAGAAATAAAACAATCATGTTCAATCAAAGCGGTCTTATATCCTTCATATCTTAAACTCATGGTAAAAAGGGCCGATGCCGTAGTTATAATGGCTATTTTTTTACGACCTTCATTTATCAGTTTATTAACCAGATTATAACTACACCCGATATTGTCTATAATAATATAATTAGTATTCAATTCCGGAAAAAAACGGTCAATTAAAACAAACGGATATTTTTCTTGTATTAAATTCTCCAATTCACTTTTGGCATAGTTAGTAGGAGCAATGATTAATCCATCAATATTCTTCGATCGTAACATTTGGATTATATTATTTTCTCTTACCGGATTAGATTCGGAACTGCAAAAAGTAACGGTATATCCCAGTTGTTCTGCCACGAGTTCAACCTCCATAGCTACTTGGGCATAAAAAGTATCTCCTATGAAGGGAACAACCAATCCTATTGTTTTCGTTTTACCCGAACTAAGACTTTTAGCAAGATAATTTGGTCTATATTTTACCTGTTTAGCATAATCTATTATTTTTTTCTGAGTAGCCGAACTTATCTTTTGTTCATCACCACGCCCTGACAACACCCATGAAACTGTTGTTTTTGAGACCTTAAGAGCTTCTGCAATATCTTTAAGAGATTTTCCCATCTGTTTTTAATTTGAACAACTTAACCGATCAACTATACATGCAAATATATTATTTAATTCGATACTCTACAATAGTGATGAAAGATCCTTTTCCGGGAAGAGGAATAAAAAAGGCTGGAGTAAACAGATTTCAACAGATAAAGAAAAGAAGCAGATGTTTAAGAGTTTGCTTCAAACGATCAGTCGCATTCTTCAACTGAACTCGTACTGTACTAACAGTCAAACCCATATTATCGGCAATTACATCCACAGTTTTGCCGGCATAGAAATACTCTTCAAAAACAATCCTGCACTTTGAAGGTAATTGATTTACCGCTAAACGTATCTCTTCTTCCGTCTGGCGCATTTCTACATATTGTAATGGAACCGGAGTCGATTGGATATAATTTTCCTGAAAAGCCAACATTTGTTCTTTGTGTTCATCCAATACATTTTGCTGACTCCTTTGTGCACGGATGTAATTGAGACAGCCATTCTGAACAGAACGTACTAAATAATAATGAATTGGATACGATAAGGTCTCTCGCTTATTCCAGATATTAATAAAAACATCATCTACAATTTCTGCACCGGCCTCTTTATCGACCAGGTAACATAAAGCAACGGCATTCAAGTAGCTATAATAAGTACTGAACAATTCAGAAAAAGCCTTTTCCGAACCTTTTCTGATTTGTTCTATTATATCTTCATTTATACGGCTTATATTCATAATACATCTCCTTGTCGCTTTTTCATCTATATTAGTTCATGAAGAACTATGGAATAGTTATTGTTCGATTTCTTTGATAATCAGGGAGGAATGTAATATGAATGATAATGTTTTAATTGTTTCGCAAAACGCGAACGTATTGATTCTTATAGATATTAAAAATTGAAAAGGGACATAGTTCTTCATGAACTATGTTTCTTTAGAGGTTTCATATCCCTTTTCTGCGACAAATATAATATTTATTCACTCACTTTGATGTGTATTTACAAAAACGGAGGGAAGTTTCCTCACGGAAACTCCCCTCCTCCTTGGTGTGTCTAATCAATTATGTTAAAAAATAGGATTTAATCTTATTGTCGATATTACTATAAAGTGATTGGTGTTCCATTATAGAAATCAAGGATCTTGGTGCGGAAGATAAAGTTGTACTTTGCCTGTGTCTGTTCTGCCAGACTCTGCGCATACTTCGTCTTTGCTTCGCTGTATTCAAATACGGTACTTTTTCCTGCACCATACCGTTCTTCAGCATATGAGAAAGCGACCTTGCTTGCATCGACTGATTTATCGGAAGAGATGTATTTCTCCTGTGCTGCCGTCGCATTATAATAAGCCTGTTGGATCTCCTTATAAAGTGATTTTTTGCTGTTTTCCATCATTAACTCACGATTAGTTATGGAGAGACGGGCGGTACGGACGCTGTTACGTACCTGGAAACGGTTGAAGATCGGAATACTCAGACTTAAACCGATTGATTTCTGTCCGTTATTCTTCAACTGACCACTGAACGGAGCGTTATTATAATCGCCGTCACCGAAATTATGATAGTAACCGGTACTGTAACCGGCACTTAAATTCAGTTTCGGATAATATCCCGCCTGGGCTATACGGAGCGCTTTCTTCTGGCTCTCCAGCAGATACTGCTGTTCCTTGATCTGCGGTTTGAATGTCACGGCATGATCATAGACCTGGTCAGGAGGAATGATACTGCTCATGTAACGTTCAATGGCATCACCGTTTTCCGGTTCCAGCACATCGAAGTTTTCACCGGCACGTTCCAGTTCCAGACTTTGTGCCAGATCCAGTAAAGCCAGTTTCACATTGTTCTGCGATTCTGTCAATGTGACTTCATCTTTTGCCAATTGGGCTTTCATATCGTATAACTGGGAAACAGGGATTTTACCGGCATTATAGAGTGCCTCGGTTTTTGTCACCTGCTCAGAGCTCAGATCTACCTGCAATTGGGCAATCTTCAACATTTCCTTATTATAAAGAACTTGCAGATAGTAAGAAGCCACATTAATAGACAAGTCCTCCTTTGCCTTATTCAAAGTCTCGATAGATGCTTTCAGGTCCAGCTTGCGTGCAGCAATATCGTTCGGTATTTTCAAACCGTCGAAGATAGGCATGCTCAATTGAATACCGGCTGTCGTATTGGCCGAGTTACGGTCTACGATCAAACCATCTTTCGATTCGGAGCGGCCGAAACCAAAGTTTTCCCCCACACTGGCATTCACACTGGGCAACCAACTATATTTACTGGTGTGTAAGTCCACTTCGCGGCTTTTCTGTTCCAATTCCTTTTGTTTCAGATCTATATTGTTCTCGATAGCGTACCGGATACATTCCTCCAACGACCATTGCTTTGCCGCTTCCTGTGCCCCGACGGGCAGACAGAAAAGGAATGAGGCCAGTGCTACGGATGATATGATTTGTTTCATCGCTTATTCGTTTTTATTTCTATTACTTATTAGCAGCTACAATACCACCACGAATCTTGTCACCTTCAGACAAACCTTCTTTCACTTCGATCTTGATACCGTCAGACAAACCGACCGTAACAGCACGTTTCTCAAATAACTGTTCCGGCTTTTCCTGTTTTACAATCTGTACGAAGGTAGAGTCCCCACTGAATTCAACACAACTTTCAGGAACGGTCAGGACATCGGTCGCACGTTTCAGCACGATCTCGGCATTGGCACTGTAACCGGCACGGATAAAGGCATCTTCCGGCATCTGAACGGCCGCTTTGATCTCGAACAGGACGGCACCGTTTTCTTCCACTCCTTTCGGAGCTACATATTCCAGGGTGGCATCAAACGTACGGCTATCCAAAGCACCGACTGTCAGTTTGATAGGCATACCTTCATGGATACGTCCAACTTCTGTTTCATCCACTTTTCCCCTGAAGATCATATTGTTCATATCGGCTACGGAAGCAATTGTCGTACCGTCATTGAATGTATTCGACTGGATCACCGAGTTTCCGACTTTAATAGGAACATCCAGAATCATACCGGTAATGGTAGAACGAACCTGGGTCGTACTAGACGATGCCGATTTACGTGAAATACCTTCACGGATAATCTCCAATGCATCCTGTGCATTTTCTGCTTCTTCCTGAGCTTTCTTATAATTAGCCAGTGAGGTTTCATAGTCCTCTTTGGATATGACTCCTTGCTTGTGCAGATCTTCATCCCGTTTGTAGGTA
Source organism: Parabacteroides sp. AF17-3 (assembly GCF_003635445.1). Lineage (NCBI taxonomy): Bacteria > Pseudomonadati > Bacteroidota > Bacteroidia > Bacteroidales > Tannerellaceae > Parabacteroides > Parabacteroides sp. AF17-3. The sequence goes on from NZ_QTMM01000012.1 coordinate 159,474, forward strand.
GCTTCTATCTGCTCCAGACTGATCTTCGCCACACGGACACGCGATTCAGCACTGTTCAGCTGAACCATTTCAGGGATTACCTTGATCTTTGCAATAATCTCGCCTTCCTTCACCATCTGACCGGCTTCCTTCAGCAATTCGGAGATGATACCGGACATCTGCGGTTTGATAAGTACCTCATCACGCGGTTCCACCTTTCCTGTCGCCACAGTCTTTGTCTCTACCGAGTCGCGTTTGGGAGTTACCACTTCATACATGGTGATGACAGGTTGTGCTTTTTTCCACAAGAAGTAGAAAGTGCCGACCACGGCGGCTCCCACCAATACTAAAAAGATGATTCGCAGGATTTTCTTAACGATACGATTCTTCATAACTATCTTAATTTTCAATTTCCAATTTATAATATTCAATTCCCCTTATTCTTCTCTGATAGCATCAATAGCCTTAATCTGCATGGCTCGCCAGGCCGGAATCAATCCAGCCATAAGTCCGCTGATAAGTAAAACAACGGTTGCGGCAACGGCGGCCCCGATATGTATTTCCGGATTACTGAAGAAAGTGCCCTGAGAATCTGCCGATCCGCTGCTTGCCAATAAATTATTAGCTACATCCAACAGAAAAACTCCGCAACTTAACCCCATCAGTCCGGCCAAAGCCGTAAGCAACAAACTCTCACTCATGATCTGGGATATAATATCGAACGGCTTAGCCCCGATTGCACGGCGTACACCAATCTCGCGGGTACGTTCTTTTACCGTCACCATCATAATGTTACTGACCCCAATGATACCAGCCAGCAAAGTACCCATTCCAACCAACCATACCAGAATATTGATCCCGGTAAATAGTGTTTCAAAACTATCGAATTGCTTGGCAATCGTAAAACTGCTGACGGCTTGCGGGTCGGTAGGCGATATTTCATTTTGTGATTTCAAAACATCCGTTATATCTTCCACCATCCTGTCGCATGAATAACCGTCATCGGCGGTTGCGCACAGGAACCAGAACTTATCCCCCTGGTTGGCCACCTGCTGTAAGGTAGTAAAAGGCAACATGATACTTTCCTCCGTACGTCCTCCGATCTGTACACGTGGCTTAGGTTTCACAACGCCCACGACCTGATAGTAAATGCCATTTACACGGATATACTCTCCGATCGGATCTTCACCGGGAGTGAACAACACTTCGCGCACAATACTACCGATCAGGCAAACCTTACGTTTTTCTTTTACGTCTACCTCATTCAGTAAACGCCCTTCCAGTACGTGCTGCGTTTCTATATTAAAATATTCGGAATGTACACCGCGCACATTATAAGTACCGGCTTTCTGTCCTCTCACCACATTATTTTGTCCGCCCCATGACATAGCCATCGGCGACAAATAACGCACACCTTTCACACGGTTACGGATTGTTTCCAGGTCACGGTTACGCATCTGCCAGTAACGTCCTTTCTTGTAGCCTTTATAAGGCTCGCCGGTACGTTCGGAAAAGAAAAAAGCTGAATTAGTAGCGAAACCATTCACATTCTTCCATACTCCGTTCTTGAAGCCGGTACCCGACCCTAACAGGATAACAAGCATCAGGATTCCCCAAAACACCCCGAACCCGGTCAAGAGGCTTCTGGTCTTGTTGCGGGTGATAGTCACCCATATCTCTACCCAACGGTCTATATCGAACATATCTATCTGTATTTATTCGTTTCTCATGGCTTCGATAGCCGTAATTTTCACTGCTTTACGAGCCGGAAAATAACCGGCCAGCACTCCTGCACCAACAATAAGCAACGTTGACATCAAAGCTACGGTCAGGTCGACCGTAGGATTCAAAAAGGTACTCATATCATCGCTGGAAGAGGCTTGTCCCATCTTGGCATTTTCCATAATGAAGTTAATGCCTTCTGTCAGTCCAACTCCGGCAATCATGCCGACATAACCGAAGACGGCCGTTATCAGGATAGACTCTACGATGATCAGTTTCAGTATGGAAAAAGGAGTTGCTCCAATCGCCTTACGGATACCAAACTCGCGGGTTCGTTCCCGAACAGTAATCAACATGATATTACTGACTCCCACAATACCTGCGGCCAAAGTTCCGATACCGATTATCCAGATAAACAGGGCTATACCATTCAACATCCCGTTAAACATGGCAAAATCTTCAATCGTGCTCCACATACCGATTGCCCGCAGATCTTCCGGATCAAACATATGCCGTTTCCCCATCTGCTGACGGAAACGTTTCTCAAATGCTTCGTATTCCTCTTTGGTATTAATACCATCCAGGGAGAAAATAATATTATCCAACCCATAACCGGAGCGGTAAAGTTGCTGTGCCGTAGAGAAAGGAATATAAGCCGGAGCATTATTATTGTTGTCCTCATCCGTATAAACTCCAACCACCTGATAAGGAACATCACCAGCATTCACATATTTTCCTAACGGATCCTCCGAACGGAAAAGCACTTCTTTTATACGGGGACTTATAACTATCACTTTTCTTTTCTGAAGTATATCTACTTCATTAATAAAACGTCCGTTACCAACCGTCATTTTAATCTTGTCGATGATAGCTTTATCCGGATGTACCCCCTGTAAAGAATAAGAGTTATATTCTTCTTTATACGAAAGCGTATCGCTTTGGTAAAGGACACCTGATACCAGGTTCACTTCGGGATTCTGCTGTCTCAAGGCCACCAAGTCATCATCTTTATATTCGATCCGTCGGTTGGTCTGCATCCCTTTATAGGGTTTGCTGGCATAACGAGGCCATGTCTCCACACGGTTCCCCGCCCAACGGTCAAAGTTGTGCATGATACCATTCTTCAGTCCGTTTCCCGCTCCCAGCAAAACGATCAGCATGAAGATCCCCCATGCTACGGAAAAGCCGGTAAGGAACGTACGGAGCTTATTCTTTTGAATCGTACTCCATATTTCCCGGAAATTATCAAAGTCGAACATATCCCTCTCCTTTTTCGATGTTTTCTATCAAACCATCCTTTACGCGGATGATCTTTTCGGTCGCATTGGCTACGGATTGCTCGTGAGTCACGATAATCATAGTCATACCTTCTTTATTTACATTACGCAGAAGTTCCATTACTTCGACCGTCGTTTTACTGTCGAGTGCACCGGTCGGTTCATCGGCCAGGATCACCTGCGGTTTAGCAATCAAGGCACGGGCAATGGCTACACGCTGTTTTTGCCCGCCCGACATTTCGTTAGGCATATGTTCCGCCCAGTCTTTCAGTCCGACCATATCCAGATATTCCATTGCCATCGCATTTCGTTTCTTACGGTTTATACCCTGATAATAGAGTGGCAAGGCGACATTCTCCACCGCATTCTTGAAAGAGATCAGATTAAATGACTGGAAAATGAAACCGATCATCTGGTTACGAAGTTCAGCTGCACGGCTTTCGCTGAGGTTCTGAATCAATTGTCCGTTTAAATGATAGGTACCAGTATCGTAAGTATCCAAAATCCCCAGTATGTTCAACAGCGTCGATTTCCCCGAACCGGATGCCCCCATAATGGAAACCATCTCTCCTTTTTCGATCTCCAGGTCTATGCCTTTCAAGACATGCAGCGGAGCACCATTGAAATACGTTTTGTTAATTCCTTTCAGCTGAATCATCATATTTGTCATTACTTTTCTTTATTAGACGTACACTTTGTAAAAAATGTTACACATTTAAGAAACTTTTTTACCCTCTGACGCAACAAATATATATTTATATAAGATACCTTGTATCACAAGGTACTAATTTTTACAAGATATTAACTATCGTTTTGTTATCAGATAAACACAAGTAATCAAGGAATGCTTACTAAATAAATCGACAACTACAAAATATACTGCATTGCCCCATTCATTTTATTTATAAATTCATCAAATAAAATAGCAGGGAATAACCAAAAACAATATTACATTTGCAAACTATACTTACACTACCTACAAGACTAACTCACAAGATGTTATCAATTTTATATAGTTATGTAAGTTATTGTCGACAGCTATCAGCAATATTACTTATAGTTATTAACAAAATTACCGATAGCTATCAACAACATTACTGACAGCTATCGACAATCAGTTTGTTCGGCAGAAAACCAAAACCAGTATCCTATATTATTTACATTCGTACGGTAACTATTATCTGTTTCATTCATCCTTTTGTATATTTGTATCGCCAAAAGCAACTTAATCACACCGTATCATGTTTTATTTACATGAAAATAAAAGAATACAGTATGAGACTTACATATATTTATCACAGTGGCTTTGCGATCGAAACAGAAGGATATACTATCCTGATCGATTATTTTAAAGATACGGGGAAAACACCGGATACGGGATTTGTCCACGATGAACTGCTTCGACGCGCGGGTACATTATATATATTATCCTCCCATTTCCATCCGGATCATTTCAACCCGGACGTCCTGAAATGGAAAGAGATTAAGTCGGATATCAAATATATTTTCTCCAAAGATATTCTGAAACGCCACCGGGCGACAGCCGAAGATGCTGTTTACCTTAAGAAAGGGGACGTTTTTGAAGATGAAAATATCCGTATCCGGGCATTCGGTTCGACTGATGTAGGCATTTCTTTCCTGATAGAAGCGGAAGGCAAACTGCTGTTTCATGCCGGCGACCTGAATAACTGGCATTGGAAAGACGAATCGACACCACAGGAAGTGGCTAAAGCCGAAGGCGATTATTTGCGGGAACTGGATATACTGGCTCAGACAACCGGACATCTGCATCTCGCCATGTTTCCGGTCGATCCGCGTATCGGAACTGATTTTATGCGGGGAGCGGAACAGTTTGTCGACCGGATAAAGACTGACGTTTTAGTCCCTATGCACTTTTGGGAACATCCCGCCGAAGTAGTAGCATTCGGCCCTTATGCCGAATCGAAGGGATGCCGTTATATCCTGTTGTCCTATCCCGGAGAAAGCACTGATTTTTAATTTATAAAGAAAACAAGTATGGAAATCAAAAGTAGATTTGATCATTTCAACATCAACGTCCTCGACCTCGAAAGAAGCATTGCTTTCTATAACAAAGCGCTGGGTCTGAAGGAACATCACCGCAAGGAAGCAGCCGACGGCTCTTTCGTTCTCGTTTACCTGACAGACGACCAGACAGGTTTCCTGCTGGAATTGACCTGGCTGAAAGACCGTAACGAGCCGTACGAACTGGGAGATAACGAAAGCCATCTCTGTTTTCGTGTAGCCGGCGATTACGACGAAGTACGCAAATTCCATAAGGAAATGGATTGCGTATGTTACGAAAATACCGCCATGGGATTGTATTTCATTAACGACCCGGACGATTACTGGATCGAAATACTACCGGCTAAATAAAAAAGGCAATACCTTAACCAAAATTGTATCAGCTCTTCACCGGCAATACAATTTTGGTTAACCCGTCATCGAAAGGTTCCTCTTTCCGCCGGTAATAAAATTCATAGGCCGTACCTTCCGGCTCGTATCCTTTCTGCATCATCCAGAAAGTCATCTCGCCATATAAATAATCAATTTCTTCGTAATCGCCTTTAAATAAACAATGCACGACTTTGGATTGCGGTATTACGCGTGACCGGACGTTTTCGTCTCCTTCCATCAGGCAGGACACAGGGAAACAAATTTCCACATCCAGGTCATATATATCCATATTCAGATAATCGTAGTAAATGATAAAAGGCACATCCGTCATATATTCCCCTGTTTTCCGGAGAAGGGCCAGTGCATCCTGACGTTTTCGGGCAAGCGTCCACTCTAAATCCTTGTAACTGACTTTCGTACGGGTCGATAAAACAGGTTGTTCCGCCCGGACCATAAGCCGTATGTCTGAAACCTGTGGCATAGTGTTATTCATTAATGGGTTAAGAATCTACCAAATATAAAAAAAACACCTAAAGAACGGTTGTCACCGGAAAGAAAAAAGTTGAAAATGACGTATTTTGATCCGGTTATTAAGTAAAGTTACATTTATTGTCACATTTGAAAACTGATACTATTCAGCATTTTTTTTAATAAAATCATTGCAGCTAAGCATATTCCTCTTATATTTGCTATCCAGAAAGACTCATTATTAATCATAAATATAAAATCATGGAGAAGCCTTATGTAGTAGGTATTGATATAGGTGGTACCAATACTGTTTTCGGCGTAGTAGATGCAAGAGGAACAATCTTGTACAGTGGATCAATCAAAACTGGTAAATATACTGATATAGAAGAATATGTTGCGGAACTGGGACAAGGTCTTTTATCAGTAATCGACCAGGCCGGAGGTCCGGATAAGATCAAAGGTGTCGGCGTAGGAGCTCCTAACGGCAACTTTTTCAACGGTTGTATTGAATTTGCCCCGAACCTTCCATGGAAAGGTAAAATACCTTTGGCACAGTTGATCAGCGAACAAATCGGCGGTATTCCCGTTGCATTGACTAACGACGCCAATGCTGCTGCAATCGGTGAAATGACTTACGGAGCAGCACGTGGTATGAAAGACTTTATCGTTATCACTCTGGGAACAGGTGTAGGTAGCGGTATCGTTATCGGAGGTAATCTGGTTTACGGACATGACGGTTTTGCCGGTGAGTTGGGACACGTGATTATGCGTCGTAACAATGGCCGTCCTTGCGGTTGCGGTCGTCAGGGATGCCTTGAAACATATGCATCCGCTACCGGTGTAGCACGTACAGCCCGTGAATACCTCGAAATCCGTAAAGACGAAAGTTTGTTGCGCGATCTGGATCCGGATGAAATCACTTCAAAAGATGTATTCGATGCAGCCATGAAGAATGATAAACTGGCACTTGAAATCTTCGAATTTACAGGAAATATCCTGGGTGAAGCTTTTGCTGATGCTGTTGCATTCTCCAGCCCGGAAGCCATTATTCTGTTCGGTGGTCTTACCAAGGCAGGCGATCTGATCATGAATCCGATCAAACGTTCTATGGACAAGAACATGCTGAAGGTTTACGAAGGTAAAACAAAACTTCTTTTCTCTCAATTGAAAGAAAGCGATGCTGCCGTATTGGGAGCCAGCGCTTTGGGTTGGGAAGTGAAAGAGTAATCGTATTCACTGGGGTTCTGCCCCGGATCAAGGGCGGCCTGAGGTCGCCCTTCTTTTTTATATATCACTTAATTATCAGAGACATGAACCATCCTTTGCATCAATTTATCTATTGCCCCAAATGTGGAGCCAACACCTTCATCGAACGTAATGAAAAAGCGAAACAGTGTACAACGTGCGGTTTCGTATACTATTTCAATCCTTCTTCGGCAGTAGCCTGTTTCATCCGAAATGCCGCCGGAGAGATTCTACTGGTGCGCCGGGCTAAAGAACCTGCCAAAGGGACGCTCGACCTGCCGGGCGGATTCGTCGATATGTTCGAATCAGCAGAAGATGCGGCACACCGCGAAGTAAAAGAAGAAACGGGACTGGATATTACCGAATGCCGTTATCTTTTTTCCATTCCTAATTTATATATGTATTGCGGTTTCGAAGTGCACACGGTAGATATGTTCTTTGAATGCCATGTAAAGGATTTCACAGGTGTCCATGCGGAAGATGATGCCGCCGAAATCGTTATCGTGAAAAAGGAAGAGTTGAAAGCGGAAGAGTTTGGATTGATGTCAATAAAGAAGGCTATTAGACTTTACAAAGAAAACAACTGTTAACTTCCATCGATTCATCTATCAATTGACAATTAGAGGACGGAATATTCCGTCCTTCTTATTTTCTGTGTTACAATTTTTATACTACATCCTGTTTATTAGATTTTTTTCAAAAAAAGAGGATATATAATCATAAAAAACATCATAGTTCTAAAAGAACTCCATACTAAATATTCGGCACAAATGTATTAATAATTTATTACATACTGTTATTTTACGTCAACAAAAGAAGGATTATGCTTTATTTTTAACATTTACAATAACAAGGTATATATAAATACCACTCTATACTTTAACGTAAACTTCACCCTTTGATTACACTCATATTGTATATTTTAATAGAATCATAAACTAGTTGGTTTTATGTAATATCCCCCTAGATTATTTAAGCAATATTTATTAATGGGACGAAAAGCAACATATAGAACACTTGAAAAAACAATCTTATAAAAAAAGTTTTTTAACTCTACTTAACCATGGTGATACTATTGATAATTATAGTCTTTTTATTCTTGTTTCAACATAGTTCTTTTAGAACTAAGATCAAAAACATCAATAAACGTCAAATCTAAAGTAACTCCACTAACACTAGTATTATTATAAATAAACTCATTAATTATGTTGAAACACTTCAAACCTGTCAGCTTAATTCTTGTCGCAGGAGCAATAACACTTCCTACAAGTGTATATGCCAATTTAGCGCCAGAAAAGCAAGAAACCGCTATTACCCAACAAAGTGGTAAAGTAAGCGGTGTTGTAGAAGATGATTTCGGACCTGTTGCCGGAGCGTCAGTAGTGATCAAAGGAACCACCCACGGTAGTATTACCGATATGGATGGTAAATTCAATTTAGAAGGAGTAAAAAACGGAGACATTATCCAGATTTCTTTTATCGGATATGCTACTCAGGAAGTCACCTACACAGGCCAGCCTTCATTAAACATTAAACTAGCAGAAGACACTCAGAAGCTGGACGAAGTAGTCGTAACAGCTTTGGGTATCAAGAAAGATGCCAAGAAATTAGGTTATGCCGTAAGTACTGTTTCTTCAGAAGAATTGACAAGAACTGGAGGTACAACTTTAGCAACCGGTCTATATGGTAAAGCTGCCGGTGTTAGTATCCAGTCTGCTCCCGGTGGCGGTACATCAGCTGTTTCTATCTCAGTACGTGGTCTTTCTTCAATTACGGGTAACACACAACCTTTAATCATCATGGACGGTGTTCCCATCCGTAACGGTAATGCTAACAAAGACGGTTATTGGACGAACCAACGTATTGAATCAAACGGTATGGTTGATATCAACCCCGAAGATATCGAAAACATCTCTATCTTAAAAGGTGCAGCCGCTTCTGCTTTGTATGGTTCGGAAGCAGCCAACGGTGTTGTGATGATCACTACGAAAAAAGCAAAGAACGGTACAGGCACTCACGTCGACTTCAGTGCAAACGTAAGTTTCGATAAAGTTGCTTATATGCCCGAAATTCAAAAAGAATATGGCCCCGGGTATGATAACTATGTACTCGGAATGAATGACCAATCGGCTTTGACCGGTTTTCGTAATCTTCGTGTAGACCGCAATGGTAATCCGATTACAACAACAAACCGTGAAACTTATTACTCTTGGGGTGCAAAATATGACGCAAACAAGTCTGTTACTTATTTCGATGGCAACGAGCGTGCATTTACACCAATTGACCATAATCAATGGAACGACATCTTCCGCACAGGTGTTAATCAGACATACAACTTGTCTATGACTAACAGTTCTGAGCGTAACAATGTCCGTTTATCTTATACGTTCAACGATGCAAAATCCATGCAGTTGAATTCCAATAACCACAAACATAACTTCAATTTGAGTGGAGCTTATGACATTACAAAGAATCTTAAATTAAATTATTCAGCTACTTATCAGAACCAGTTCATCAAGAACCGTGCATATCGTATCAGTCGTTTAGTGACAAACTATTCAGGTATGTTCAGTGGCTTCACTGATGTGGCTTACATCCGCGACCATACAGTAACTAGCTTAGGCTACCAGAATAGTATTTATGCTGGCAACGGTGGTACACCTAATACACTAACTCCAGACGAGCAGTTCCTTTATACTCCAATGGGGTCTACCTCCTTGATGTCTGAATATTTCTGGAATATTTTAGGTAAGGTTCAGGAAGAAGAACACCAACGTTTTATCGGATCAGTGAACCCTACTTGGGAAATTATTCCGGGCTTAACATTAAGTGGACGTTTGGCTACCGACCTCACAATTGACAAAATCGAGAATAAGAACAATACGGAGAATGCCCATGTCTTTTCTACCAACGGTCAATATAGCGATTCTTATGGTTTGAAAAACAACCGCTATTCAATCGTGTATAGTGATATCATGTTGATGTTCGACAAAACATTTGCCGATGTTCATAACATTACAGCCAACTTAGGATGGAATGCCCGTCAGGAATCTTTCTACGAATCATCCGTAAGTACTTCACAAGGTTTAACACAAGAAAACTGGTTCCATCTGAATGCATCAGTAGGTACCAAGAATGCATCTATGACAAAAAGAGATCTTCTAAAGACCGGTGCATTCTTAACTGCTAGTTACGGATATAACAACTGGGGATTTTTGGAAGGATCTATCCGCCAAGAAAAGACTTCTACTTTAAGACATGGCAACAATTCATTCTGGTATCCGTCAGTCAGTGCAAGTTTATTGTATACAGAACTGTTGGGTGACAAGAATCCGTCATGGTGGAATTATGGTAAAATACGTTTATCATACGGTATCGTTGGTAACGCTCCTGAAATTTACCGTGCTAACTTAGCCTTCGAACAAGGATCTTTGACACGCAACAATGTATATACTTATAATACAATTCCAAGTTCTATCGGTAACGAAAGTATTAAACCGGAAACTAAACATGAGATTGAAGTTGGTATTGAAAACAAATTCCTGAACAACCGTTTGGGTATGGAATTCAACTTCTATACAAATACAATCAAAGACCAGATTCTTCCGGCTACTGCTGCTACATCTATGGGAGCAAACAGTATGTTGATGAACGTAGGTGAACTTGCCAATAAGGGTATTGAATTGAATGTATACGGTACTCCGATCGAAAACAAAGACTGGAAATGGGATTTACGTGCCAACGTAGCCTGGAACAAAAATACAGTGAAGAAGCTAGTTGACGGTCTTGACGTCCTAAGCCATGTTAGCATCGACGGTGGTGCAGCCACACTTGAATCTCATGTAGGAGAAGCAATGGGTGACTGGTACACTTATACTTGGAAAACTGACGAAAACGGCAACAGAATCGTAGGCGAAAACGGTTTGTATATCACAGATACATCTAAAAGACACAAAGTAGGCAATGCCATGCCTAAGGTAACCGGAGGTTTTGGTACCAGCCTGAGCTATAAGAACTTCACTCTTGACATGGCATTCGACTTCCGTTTTGGCGGTTGCTTGATCAACCAGCCTTGGCAATATATGAAGTCCGTAGGTAATATTACAGATGCTATTGGCGTTCGTGATCATGAAACAGGTGGTATATTCTATTATAGCGAAACAGACAATTTAGCCGACAAGGGTTCTATTCGCGTAGTCAATGCTGGTGAAATGGGCAACTACAAACGCGGTGAAACCATGATCAACGGTCATTATGTATGGGACAACGGTTTGATCCTTCCCGGTGTAAAAGAAGACGGTACTCCAAATGACATCATAGTGACTCAATTTGAAGCTAATGACGGTAGCTATGGCTGGGGAACAAGCGCTACAATGACATATCAGGAAGCTATCCAGAAAAATAGCTATATCAAATGTCGTGAAATCAGTTTAGGTTATACTTTACCGGTAAATTTAACTAACAAATTTGCTTGCAGCAGATTGACTGTTTCCGGCTTCGTTCGCAACCCATTCTATGTTTACCGCACATTGAAGTTGTTCGATTCTGAAACCACCGATGGTACAGACTGGATCAGCCAGTCACAAATTGGTGGCTCTACGGCAAGTGCCCGTACATTCGGTTTCTCTGTCCGTGCCAGCTTCTAATATTATAATTCATTGAAATCATATTAAAACAAAGAATCAATTTTATGAAAAAGATAATTTCATTAGCATTAACCGGGCTTACACTTATGTCGGTCACGTCATGTTCAAATGCTGACTACGACGATAAGTACACAGATCCATCTAAAACGTCCACAGTGGCTGTACCTCAGGTATTCACAGGAGTCATGCAAGCTGGGAATACATGGATGAACCCGATCTATTATCGTCATTACATACAAACAACTACCTCCGGCCTTTTCTCCGGCATCATCGGTAATGACAACTCACGTGGACGTTTCATGGGAGCAGGCGAAGGCCGTTATGACGACCGCTGGAAAGAATTTTACACCATGTTGACCCAACACCGTGTATTGGAACATACATACGAAAATCTGGAAGATGGTTTGAAACCTTCCAACATTGTATTCTATTATTTGAGCCGTACACTTGTTGAAGCGCAGCTTCATGAAATGCTGTCAGTATTCGGTGATGTCCCTTTCAATGGTGCAGGTACACTATGGAGAGATGGCGATTATAATGCAGCCAAGATAAAATGTGTGTATGATGATGACGTAACGCTTTACAAACAAATCCTTGCAGACCTAAAAGAAGTAGGCGACTATTTTGCTAATGGCAATGTGGATGCAACAGGTCTTACAGCATTATCTCGTCAAGACTATACAGTAGCAGCAGGCAATGCAACACAATGGCAAAAATATGTCAACTCCCTTCGTTTGCGTATTGCACTTCATTTGTCTACCGGCGGTGATTGTGTATCCGAGGCACATGCTGCTATTGCTGAGATCCTAAACAATCCGACTAAATATCCGCTTATCGACAATAATCAAGAAAACATGGGTGTTACAGCCGATACTCAAACAGATAAATTCAACTTTGGTAAAAGTCTGTCACAAGCACTTCATGGTAATGGCGGTGCCACTCAGAATGTTTTAAATGTCATGAATCTTCCGGCAAACGGAATTCCAGATGCAAATACCGACCCGCGTATTGCAGCCATGTATGATTGCAATCCTGACGGTGAATATATTGCTTACGATATTCGTATGACAAATGCCGAAATTACCAATTTGAATGATCAGAAAAAACAGGAATATGCCCAAAAAGGTCTTATGACTTCAAACTATTTTAATAAAATAGACTCATTAGCTGTAGCAGGTTGGGCTGAATATCAAGGCAATGAAAACCTCTTCGGTTTGTGGCTGAGTGCCGCAGAAGTAAGTTTCAGTAAAGCGGAAGCTTATCTGATGGGGTATGGTGTTGCTGCAAACGCTGATTTGGCAAAAAGCAACTTCATCACTGGTGTGGAACAATCTTGCGAATATTACTGGGATCAAAAAGAAAGTTCATCATTGGCTAAGGAAGGCAACGACAGTTATTATGGTTACCGCGAGTTGGTCCGTCCAAGCACAACAGATATTACAGCTTATGCTGAAAAGATCTGGAAACCGACACAGGAAGTTATTTGCACACAGCTTTGGTTAAACTTCGGCTATTTGGATAAATTAGGAGCATGGAATGTGGTACGTCGTACAGGTTATCCGACTATTTCATTTGCTACTGACGACCAGGTAACAAACTATCCGACTCCTCCTAACCGTTTGCCTTATCCGAACGATGAGTTGACTTACAACAGCGAAAACTGCCAGGCAGCTATCGCCAAAAACTACGAAGAGCCAAGTGGTTATTACACCAACCTCTTCTGGGCTAAGAAGATTTATTATAAGATGATTAAATAAAACAAGAACAAAAAATACTCCACATAATTATATAAAACATAATTGATGGTAAATGTGGAATCTGAAACCGCCCCGAAGTGATTCGCGGCGGTTTTGTTACATTAAACCGAACATCCACGAGGGAACGAATAAATTACACACACCAAATTCAGTTATTAACATAGAGAATCAACGAGTTTTTGTTGTTTGTACAAAATAAACATACTACATTTGCCTCTGCTATATATTTGACATCATCAATTATATCTTGAATATATAGATAAGCTGGAAAGATTACAAGAAGCCGAAAAACGATCAAGGATTCTAATAATAATTTACTATTATTTATATGAAAACAATAAACCTCATACTTCTTCTTACTATTTATCAGACAATACTTCCGATATATGCCGTAAGTAAGAGTACCGATACAACTACTATCCGTATTGTAGGCGATCGCATGTATCCTCCTTACGAATTTCTTGACAATAACAACAACCCTATCGGCTTTGTTGTAGATCTGGTTAAAGCAGTAATGGATGACATGGGACGCAAATACACACTCGAACTGTGTCATTTCACAGATGCGGTAGAGGCTATCCGAAACGGTCAGGCAGATATACTCACCGGATTGTGTTATTCAGAACTTCGTGACAAGGATTTCAGTTTTACACTGCCCCACAGCTATGTCTATCCCAGTGTCATCTGCCGGAAAAACTCAACTATACGCAATCTATCAGCCCTTGATGGACGTAATATCGTTTTACAAAAAGGAGAAATCATGGAAGAATTACTCAAAAAGCACAAGTCGACCGCCCTCATTCATACTTTCAACAATATGGAAGAGGCACTTCGCCTTGTCAACTCCGGCAAATACGACGCCGCTCTCTGTGGTAACAATCCAGCCCGCCACATCATCCTAAAAAATAATCTCAAGAATCTTGAGATCCGTAACCTCGATATAGAACCGCAAAGTTACTGCTTCACGACTATCAACAACAACCAGATCATACAGGACCTCGACAGTTCTATGGCCCGTCTGAAAAAGAACGGCACTTACGATAAAATATATGACAAATGGTTCGGTATATATAAAGACAAGGATACCCTCCTCCAATATAACTATCTCATAGGCGGACTGGTAATCCTGCTCATTGTAATCTTACTTATCGTCAACCAATTGAAAAGAAGGGTACAACGTGAACACCAAAAACTCACATCCACCAGAAAACAGCAAAAAAACACACTTGAAATGTTAAGCTTGGCTGTTCAAGCCGGCAAAATGCACTTCTCTTACCTCGAACTTCCTAAAAAAGAGTTTTACATATATCAAGTCGGAGAGTTCAGAAAATCCGAACTCTCCGACCGAACAGCTGTTCGGTCATTATATACATCCAGATGACCTTGGGCGCGCTCGCCAACTCTACCACAAACTTTCAACAGGAGAAACGGACTTCTGCGTCGAAGTCTTCCGTATATTACGGACTTCAAATCAACAATACAACTATTACGATTGCTCGTTCAAAAGCATAAAAGACAAAAACGGTACAGTAATCCGTATCGTAAATGGGATATACAACATCGATAAACGCATCCACAAGGAGCAGAAGATCGAGCAAATGAATAAAGAAATACATGAACTTTACAACCGAACTCTGAAAACCGAGCAAGAGCTTAAAAAAGAGATGAAACGCACCAATTTCATCATACAGAATTCAACTCTCGTACTTTGGGAATTTGACGTAAAAACTGGAACATTCAAAGCATATAACGAACCTCTCAATCATTTCGACCCTTCTATTCTTCTGAATTTTGAAGATTACTGCCGGGCCATACATCCAACCGATCTTGACACGGAAGCCGTAAAAGCAGCCATGAATGGTATGCAGCAAGGCGAGAACCACTCTTACTCTTTCGATGTACGTATCCGATACGACAACAATGAAAAGTGGGAATACTGTACGATTGCCGGAGGTCCTTTCAAAAACGTGAATGACGAGATAGTCAGCAAATATGTAGGTTACCGCCGTAACAACACAAAATGGGTAGAACTAAACCGAATCCTGATTGAAAAGAACCGGCAAATCAAACAAATACTCGAAATAGGTAAAATCATTCCTTTGAAATGGGATATGCAAAAGAATATATTAACAATTCCTGTCGAAAGGTTGAAACAACAATTTACAGTCTTCCGGCAAACACAAGAAGGCATGCCCCTGGATGAGGTGATAAACAATATACATCCCGACGACCGTGGAAAGATACTGGCCGATATGATGGAGCTTTTAAACGGCCGAAAAGAAGAAGCACAACAAGAGATGCGTTTCGACATCAACGGTGAATTCACTCAAACATTCGACATTAAGATATCAATAGAAGAAAGAGATCCAGAGACAAAAAAGCCTATACAAGCCATCGGATATATGCAAAATATCACCGAAAACAAGAAAATATTGCGCGACCTAGCCGCTGCAGAACGTTCCGACCAACTAAAAAGCGTCTTCCTGGCAAATATGAGCCATGAGATACGCACGCCGCTCAACGCCATTGTCGGCTTTTCACAATTACTGAGCGAAACTGACGACCCAGAGGAAAAGAAAATGTTCACCAATATTATTACCCACAACAACGATCTGTTGCTTAAGCTGATAAACGACATACTCGACCTTTCCAAGCTTGATGCCGGGTTCGTCCAATTCAAACCCATCTGGGTAAATCTTCCCAGTCTTTTTAAAGATACCGAACTGACATACAAAGAACGTCTTCGAAATACCGATGTCGAATTTATTCTGGAAATACCGACCGATGGAAATTTCCTGGCCTACATCGACCATAGCCGGCTACTGCAAGTATTAGGTAATTTCATTACCAACGCAATTAAATATACCCCTGCCGGTTTTATACGCGTCAGCTATGAGTTGCCTTCGAAAGGTGGTCTGCTCTTGTCTGTTGCAGATAGCGGAATCGGTATTGACGACAGTAAAAAATCGCGCGTCTTCGTCCGTTTTGAAAAGCTCGACCAATTTGCTCAAGGAACCGGTCTGGGGCTCTCTATTTGCGAAACCATCGTAAAAGCCTATAAAGGAGAAATAGGATTTGAAAGTACCGTCGGTAAAGGTTCCACCTTCTGGGCCTGGTTCCCCTGCGAAGTGAAACCTTGTAATCATCCGGAAGCAGAAACAATATAATACAATCCATATTCAGTACTCATTGTTAAACTAAAAATGTAAAATTATGGCAAAGTACAATTTTAATGCAGAACTCTACGACAATCCGTTAACAGAGAAAGAAGGCGACTATATCGCACGCCCGGCTTTCCAATACTGCTCACCGTTGGAGACAATGGAGGTGACGACCGACCTGAAATAGAATAACAACTCCCGCTTTCTGCGAAGTACAGATAACACGGTCTACGTATCGCCAAAGCTACGGGCAAGACATAACAGAAAAGGTAAAGCTAGCGTTCGAAGAAACAGCAGCCACTTTACGCCTTAAATGTACTTCTTCTAAGGTGAAACTCACAGCACACAACCCTTACCGGAAATGTATGGTAAATCTGGATAAAAACAGACTAATACAGGTCCTGCTCAACTTTATGACCAATGCGATCAAATATACACCCGAAGGTGACATAACCATGGGGTATGAATATGAAAACAATGGAATAAAGATATATGTAAAAGATACAGGTATCGGCATTTCTGAAAAGAATCTGCCCCGCGTTTTCCATCGGTTTGAAAAGTTCGACACCTTTGCACAGGGTACAGGGTTAGGACTTTCCATTTGCAAAGCCATCACCGACAAAATGAATGGAAAGATCGGCGTTCAAAGCCAGAAAGGCAAAGGTTCCTTCTTTTGGGCCTGGTTTCCATGCACTGCAAAGATATCGCAAGCACCTTTTGCAACATAAGATATTTGTTTATGATTCCAAATATTAATTCTTTTTGTTAATAACTTACTTAGCTTTTGTATGTTATTCTTTATATTTGCAACTTAGAAATAACAGAGACTGTTTAATATCTGTACATTAAAGCGAAGGAGCGATGAAAAGAATACTTATTCCACTGTGCCTGGTGGTAGGAAGTCATGTGGCTAGCGGGCAACGGTCGTACCAGTTTGAGGCACCGGACCGTTTGTTCATAGAAGGTAAAGAATTGTTTAGTTTAAAGAACTATCCGGGTTGCATCGATAAGCTGGAAGCTTATAAACAGCATGCAAAAGATGCCGACCTGATCCAGGAAGCTGACTATATGATCGTATATGCAGCTTATGAACAGGGACGTCCCAATGCCGACGAACTATTGAAAGATTATCTGGAAGATTATCCGGCTTCACGCCATAGCGATGAAGTGAATTTCCTGATCGGTTCCATTCATTTCGAACGCGGGGAATACCAAAAAGCTATTTTCTGGTTCAACGAATCGGATATAGACATGCTCAGTCCGGAGCAACAGGAGGCTTACAGCTTCTGGCTGGCCTATTCATTATTGCAGACCGGCGAGATGGATAAGGCACGCAGATATTTTTCGCGGATACAGCAAATCGGTACCAAGTACCGTGAAGCGTCCACCTATTATGTGGCCTATATCGATTATGCAACCGGCAAATACAATAACGCGCTGATAGAGTTCAGCCGCCTGAAAGAGATGCCGGATTACCGCGAGCAATCCTTGTACTATATTACACAGATCTATTTCATTCAGAATAAATATGAAAAGGTAGTGAGCGAAGGGGAAGAACTTCTTTCCTCCTATCCGAACAGCAAGAATAACAGCGAAGTGTACCGTATCCTGGGTAATTCCTATTACCATTTGGGCAACCAGGACAAGGCGACCAACATGTTGAGCAAATATGTATCGTCGACCGACAGCCCGTTAAGAGGAGATTTGTACATTCTGGGTGTTTGCTATTTCAATAAAGGGAATTACAGCAGTGCCGTAAACGCCTTGTCGCAGACAGTACGCGAAAACGACGCACTCTCGCAGAATGCCTACCTCTATCTCGGACAGTCTTACCTGAAACTGAAAGACAAGAACAATGCCCGTATGGCTTTCGAGGCTGCGGCAACCTCTTCATTCGACAAACAGATTCAGGAAGTAGCCATGTTCAATTATGCGCTGCTGATCCATGAAACTGCCTTTACCGGATTCGGCGAATCTGTTACGATCTTCGAAGATTTCCTGAATGATTTCCCGAACTCTCAATATGCCGACAAAGTAAACGACTACCTGGTGGAAGTCTACCTGACAACCAAGAACTACCAGGCAGCTCTCAACTCTATCAATAAGATCAATCATCCGAGCACCAAGATACTGGAAGCCAAACAGGACATTCTGTTCCAGCTGGGAACGCAGGCTTTCACCAACATGAAGCTGGATGAAGCGGTCGACCTGTTCTCGAAGGCTATCAACCTGGGTTCTTATAATATGGAATCGCGCAATGACGCTTATTTCTGGCGCGGCGAATCCTATTACCGCAAAGGAGATTATCGCCAGGCTATTTCAGACTACCGTACTTATCTGAACAACACCCGCCAGCGGAATACAGATATGTACGCATTGGCCCATTATAACCTGGGATATTGTTATTTCAAACTCAAAGAATACGGAGAGGCACAAAACCGTTTCCGCCAGTATATCAATCTGGAAAACAACCAGCAGGCACCGGCATTGGCAGATGCTTACAACCGTATCGGCGACTGCCTGTACCAGAACCGCCAGTTCGCACAGGCTGAAGAAAACTATACACATGCCGCCCAATTGCAACCGTCTGCCGGCGACTATTCCGTTTACCAGAAAGGCTTCCTGCTGGGTTTGCAGAAAGATTACCGGGGTAAGATCAGCGCAATGGACCGCCTGCTCCGCGATTATCCGGAATCACAATATGTGGACGATGCGTTGTTCGAAAAAGGACGTACCTATGTATTGCTTGAAAACAGTTCACAAGCTGCACAGGCATTCGAGACATTGATACAGCAGTTCCCGCAAAGCAGCCTTGCCCGTAAAGCCGGCATCCAGTTAGGATTGCTTTACTTCAACGACAACCAACCCGAAAAAGCGGCTACAGCCTATAAGCAAGTGATCAGCAACTATCCGGGTAGCGAAGAAGCCAGAGTGGCTTTACAAGACTTAAAGTCGGTTTACATCGACCTGAACGACATCAATTCGTATGCCAACTACGTCAACTCACTGGGTGGAAATATCCGTCTGGAAGTCGGCGAACAGGATTCGCTTACCTATATTGCCGCCGAGAAACTCTTCAACCGTGGCAACAACGAAGAAGCACGCCGCAGCCTGATCAACTATTTGCAGACCTTCCCCGAAGGCGCTTTCAGCTCGAATGCGAACTATTATCTGGGAAGCATCGCCTTTAGCAAGAAAGAATACGACGAAGCACTTCAGCGTTTCAAATCGGTTATCGAGAGCGGAGATACCAAATTCCTTGAAGAATCGGTGGCCCGCACGGCAGAAATGCAATACCTCACTCAGGACTTCCCTGCTGCGCTGGAAAGCTTCAAGCGCTTACAGATCATAGCCGAAAATCCGGAGAACAAGCAAGCTGCCCGTTTAGGCATCATGCGTTGTGCTTTACAGACCGGACAACAGGAGGAAGCACAACTGGCAGCCAATGAATTGCTGAAAGATCCGAAACTGTCACCCGAAGTGGAAGCCGAAGCCCGTTATATCCGTGCTAAAGCCTACATCGACCACAAACAGCCTGCTAAAGCCGTCGAAGACCTGACAATTCTCAGCAAAGACACCCGTACGGTACACGGTGCCGAAGCTAAATACCTGCTGGCCCAGTACTTCTACGATACCAACGACGATAAGAATGCGGAAAAGATCCTGGAAGACTTCGCCAAGAACGGCACGCCTCACCAGTACTGGCTGGCACGCGGTTTCATCCTTTGGGCCGATATTTATATCCGCCAGGGAGACGACCTTCAGGCACGTGCTTATCTGAACAACCTGAAGAACAACTATAAGGGTGATGACGAAATCGCCGCTATGATTGAGGACAGATTAGGTAAACTAAAGCAATAATAGAATACAATGAAGACTATATATAATGTAAAAGCGCTGTGTGTCGTAGCTTTGCTTGGGACTACCGCCACAATAAGTGCACAGGAAGATACTTCGAAGAAACAGAATCTGGAACGGGAGATGACACTCGAACGCGAGTACGACCCGACCGTACAGGATGCAAGCAAAGTAAACACCCTTCCGGTCATCAAGGAACCGGAAGTAAAGAAAATGCCGATCGACTATGCCAATTTCACAATTGCAGCCGACCCGGCAAAAGAGATCAGCCTGCTTCCTTCAGGTAATATCATGACAGATATTCAGTACAACAAGCGTCGCGGTTATTTCAACTTCGGCGGCGGTACCTATCTGAATCTGAACGGTGACCTGGGATATCATATCCTCAGCACAGACAAGGATCAATTGAATATCTGGTTCTCGCACCGTTCAACGAATGGAAAAGTAAAATACCTGCAAGTGGATGAAAAGGTTAAGGCGAAGCTGAACGATAATATGGGTGGATTAAACTTCAAACATAACTTCGATAAGCTGGCATTGAAGATGGGAGTTAAATATGGTTATTCCGGATTTAATTATTACGGATTGCCAATAGAAAGCCTTACTCCTATCACCTCCTCAAACCCTACTCTCCCCGCAGCTGACATGGAAACCAACCAGGTTGCCCAAACCATTAAGGCGAACGTAGGCGTAGAGTCCAAAGCTGATGCTCCTGTCGGGTACCTGCTCGATCTCAGCTACACCAATTTTTCTTATAAATACGGATATTCAAAAGAGCACGATGCACCGTCGGAAGGGACATTCAATCTTGACTTCGGGTTAAGTTCCGGTTTCGGAGGCAATCAGCGTGTTGGCTTGAACGGTAATTTCCAATATTTCAATTACAGCTTGCCCTCAGAATTAAAATCACCTGAAACAAAAGATCCGTCAACCTACTTCGACAACTTTGCTGCTGCCACCCTGAATCCTTACTACAAGATAGAAGGAGACAACTGGCATGTAAAATTAGGGGTAAATGCAATGTTCTTCAGCGGCGAGCAGAAGAAGTTTATGGCTTCCCCCAACATCTCTGCCGACGTCGAAGTTGCCGACAAAACCGTACTATACCTGAATGCCAATGGTAAATTGCAATCCAACAGTATGTATGATGTGAACCGGATCAACCGTTATGCCAATCCGTTGGAAAGATTGACGCCTTCCCGCAACTGGCTGGATGGTATCCTGGGTATCAAGAGCGGCGTTGCTCCCGGTTTCTGGTTCGACGTTTTCGGAGGATATAAAATCGTCAGCAATAACTATTTCTTTGTACCGACACTTGCTTACGGTGACAAAGATTACTTCGGTTCCGCTTGCGGTATGATGAATGAAATAGACACCAAACAGTTACTGGTCGGTGCCAACCTGAAATATAGTTACCAGCAATTATTTGAAATCTCCCTGAAAGGTGTTTATAATAATTGGACAGCCGAATACAGTGATAAATATTCAGAGACTGATTTAGCCGGTAAAGATGCTACAGCCTGGGGTATGCCCGAAATGGAGATCACAGCCGGCGTGACAGTCCGCCCGATCAATAACCTGTCTGCTTCCCTGGACTATTACCTGGCCACCGGACGTGAAGCCAGATTAGGAGAAAAGAACGTAAAGATGGACAACATCAACGAACTGAACCTCACCGGAGCATACAACATCAACGATACCTTCGGCCTGTATCTGAAACTGAACAACGTACTGTTCCAGAAATACGAACTTTACTACGGTTATCCGTTGCAGAAGTTCAGTGCGATGATCGGAGTGAACATCAATTTCTAATTAGATAAAGAAACATAATCCCAAAGGGGTTGCCTAAAAAGTCGCTCATTCTTCCTTAAGAATCGAAAAAACTTTTTGACAGCCCCTTATTTGTGTCATCAGGTTACTTCCGAAGGTTTACCTAGTTGTGTAGTACTACAAATCAACACAAAACCTTTCATTCAATTTGCCCCTGCTGAAGAAAGAGGGATAAGGGTACACAGTTTTCGGTCGAGGTTTCTATCCGGATGGAAAACTTATTCTTACTAAAATCAATCAATTCATAGTTATTCACTTTGATTTTATCTCGGATAAGTTCAGGGATATTAAAAGAATAGAGCGAGCGTTCGTAGTAATCTGTTTCTTTCTGTGGCAATAAGAATGGTTTTCGAGGATTACCATCAGCATCCAAATAACAAATGTAAGGGTACGTATAAAGTCCGTTATCTCGGCGACTACTGAAGATGAACCATCTGCTATTACTGCTCCAGGAATGATAACTTTCGACATCGTTGCTATTCACAAGGAAGAGAGAATCCGTTTTGTGTGTCATCAAATCCAACAATCGTAAATCCGCATCTTTATGCCAAATGGAAAAGTTTCCGTAATCTGAAACAGTGTACATCAGGTAACGACCGTCAGGCGAAACCCTCGGAAATTTCACGCTTCGTCCCTTTTCTTGGGCATTATAAAGTGTATCTACTGCTTGTCCGAATCTACGTTCCTCCGGATCGAAAGCTATGCTTTGCAGGTTATAGCGGATTTCCCGGTACGATTCAGGCATTCGTTTTGTCGGAGCAGAACAGAAAAACAACCGTCTACCATCTGACGAGAATGTCGGAAAAGTTTCCATATTCTCGTCAGAAGACAAGTGAGGAGCCGTTATAATTTCATGCTTCTCCACGTCATAAACAACGATATCCGATTGATTGTCGAATACCTCTATCCGATTTGCATCGGATAGATGAAAATCTTGCTTTGTATCGTTTGTCGAAAATACAACATATCGCCCCGACGGATGCCAAGCGGGATAAACTAAGTTGGAAATAGTTCCTTCAGTCTTCACATCCAATTTTTCAATATGACCGTCTGTCAATATATAAGTCCCAGCATGTAATGCACGTTGGTGAAAAAGCATCCTGTCCGGATTTTGCATACAAAAAGAATGGCAGTTTATACAATTATTGTTTGTTAATTTATTATCGAGAAAAACCTTTTCCGTAAAATCCTCCAAACAACGCTGATAAATTCCCATCCTATTCCACATCCGATAGCCCGGCGCAATACGACGATAAACCAAATAAGAATCGATTTTATCTTTGGCAACTCGAATAGAAAAAGGAGGATATCGAAACCATTTACCATTTTTACAGATATAGATTCCGATCGAAATATTCCCTCCTGCCGATGCGTTCAACAATCGATGCCATTTCTTCTCCGAGATTTGGAAAGAACCATTATCCGAATCCACACGTATTTGTTGACTTTTACAGGACAAGAGAGCAATTGTTTTACAAGGTTCTTTCAGTTTGAAGTTCAGCGGAGCGATATTGCAAGGGATAGTGACCTCTTTATAATCGGGAAAGATTTCTATTTCTCCTTCCGCTTCTTCCGCATCAGGTAACACTTCATTGCAAGACAAGAAGAAAATCGTACAAAACCACAATATGGAATATAAATAATTCATAGGTTATTCATTCAATTTTTTACAATAATAATAGAACCAGAAAGTATCTCCATATTGCCGATAGAACCAAGGTAGCTCATCACCATTATTTTGGATCTTGGAAATATCTTTCTGGAACTGTTTATAGCGCTGTACTATTTCAGGCTGGACAGAGACCATGTTAAGAACAGAAAGGTCTTTGACAGCTAAAACGAGTGCTGCTTCCTGAAAATGAACAGGAAGGGAGTGTCCTTGCAAAAACGTATTGGCACGCAACAGATATGCTTTGAACTTCTCCATTTTCTTTGCCAAAAGATAGGAGCATCCTAAATATTCCCATGCAAGCCGATTTACTCCTGGTTCCGAAAAATGCCCTGTCCAAAGGCTGTCAAGATCTATCAGGCAAAGTAAATTGTCTGGTTGAAAGATCGCCCTCGTTTTCATGGCAAGTTCTCCATCTTGTTCTATTCTTTCGGGATGGTGAATGTAACTGGTATATTGTTTCGCCCATTGACGATAGTTCGGTAATCGACCGAGTATACCCAGATATTTATTAGCCAAAGCCCAGTCTTTTCGTATCAAACTAATCTTAACCAAACGTTGAAGTATACGAGGGCTTCCTCCTCGCTTGGCAAGTGTCAGTCCTTCCATCGCGTATCCTTCTGAAAGGCTAATGTCCCCAATCATATAATGAATATCACTTAATAGGCAACTCATATAATAAGTACGATCCCAGGAAGCCAAAAGACTTTGTGGTCCTTTTTGGTCATAATGAAACAATTGATCGCCCAAAATACCTTTTTGAGCCAACGCCATATTTAAATAGTTAAGACTGACATAATCCGTTGTTTCCTTCTTTGAATGTTCGCGAATAATCATATCCCAATCTTTTTTTTGCTCTAAAATGGACAATTCATTCATATGGTTGTTCCGTACTTCCGATGGTCCGGGTAAACAAAATTCAGAAAAACAAACCAAAGTACCCCACAAACAGCTTGCAATAACGATTTTTACAGGACGTTTTTTTCCCTGGAAAAACTTCATTGCGAAAGATGTTGCAAACAGAATCAGAAGTAAAGTTGTAAAACGAATCCAGATATAATATATATAAGAGTCCGGTTGTAACTGAGACTCCTGATATCTTTCCGAGTATATTCCGTCAGTCAATGGAATGTTTACAACTAAACGAATACTGATATAAGTCAAAAATAATCCTATCAAAAACGTAACAAGTGAAGCAAGCCATTTCTCCCTCCGACACAAAAGACTCATGAAAATCACAACTAAACCGTAAAGAGCTGTTAACTGCCCAGTTAAACCATAGATAAAAACCACACTAGCCATGCCATAAAGTAATTGAACCGCCGTTTGCCGGATACGGATAAAAATAATAGAAAAAAATAAAAGTAGGAAAAGCCCGACCGTTCCGTCCAATACGTAAAAAAAACTGGTATGCGCTTTCACCAGTCCTAGAACCGGAAACAAAGCAAGTAACAAATTATATCCCTGAGGTGTGATTTTTTGCAAAAGCAAATAACATAAAAAACCAATTGCACATATGAAGGAACAGTTAACCCACAACACAAACTGGGGAGAGGTATAATATTGAACCAAACTCTGTCCAGCTAGCGTACAAAAACCACCAGGAACAGATAATATATCCCTGATCACCACCCATTCGGGAATAAACAGTTGAACCTCTTCCTGCCGTTGAAATGTGGAAGTACCGAACGAGTTAAAGAAAAACCAAAGCCCGGCAAACACAAACAACCAGAAACAAATTATTTTCCACTTCATAAGTAAAACCGTTTTTTATAATAAAGAAATAAAAGAAGAGAGGAAGTAACCGATCAGCTACTATTCCTCTCTTTTTCAAGGTCTAAAGAAAGAATTTTGATATTTTCTTAACCAAATTACTGCTTATTTCCGTATCCAGGATTCTGTTCCAATAGATTGTTAGCACCGATCAGACTGTAATGGACAGGAAAACGGTTGAAATTTGGATTATTAGTTGCTTTATGATCCCACCAGTCTTCTGTCACGTAAGCATCCCACCGAACTAAGTCTGTACGACGGCGGCCTTCGGCCAAAAATTCCAATTGCCATTCGTCCAGCATACGATATTTATCCAGATTTGCAACTGTTACCGGATCGGGATCGACTCCGTCTTCAAAGTAACGTTTGCGAACTGTATTGATCAGATCTGCAGCACCCTGTTTGTCACCCGCACGCATTTTACATTCTGCCAGCATATAATAGATCTCGGCCAAACGAATTACCGGACAGTCGGGATCGCCTTTGCGCTTGAACTCATCTTGATTCGGACGCGGACTGCGTTTCACTACGCGCACACAAGAATTTTCTTCTGCAGTCGCGATAGTCGAAGGCAAGGATGCTAAATCCGGATAATTCGGATCTTTTCCTACTTTGGAGAAATAAGCAACCTGGTCTACAACCGTGATGACCTCACCCGCATATTCACGTGTACCCGTACAAGTCCATTCCGAGTTCAATGGATTTACCAGTTTGCCTACGATAAACATACCACGAAATTTACCGTTTCCTTCGTATACATATGGTTGTTTACGAATGTCTTTGTCATTAAACTTGGCATAAGCACCACCTAATTTGTAGGAATAACGCTTGCCAGTTGGGTCTAGACTCGGAATCAAACCTATACCATTATTGGAACCTGAACCTTCCAAGCCTCCTAAATAATTCTTATAATTGTAAGGAACTTGCCATGTCCAATATCCGGCATCTGTTTCCGTTTTAGCATTCTGACTTGGTACGGACCAGATAATTTCAGGACAACGTTCGTTGTTGAATCCAAAAATATTTGTCCAATCCGATTCCAAAGCATACTGACCATATTTACCGTTAATAATATCCTGACAGATCTGAGCAGCCTCCGTATACATCTCCTTACCGATATAAGATTTAGCATTAAAATATAAACGAGCTTGCAAAGCTGCACCGGCGGCCTGATTAATCGAACCGTTTTCCATCGCACCTAATGTTTCTTTGACAGGAAGGTTGGGAACGGCAATTTTCAACAATGAATCGATAAAGTTGAACGTTTCGACATCTGTTGAACGTCCTTTTACTTCGCTCTGCGTAGTCGTGTACAAGGGTACGCCACCGAAGAAATCTAAACCATCCAAATAGAAAGACGCAGCCAATACGCGCTGCTGGTTCAGCATAGATTCACGTGTGCCTTCGGGAAATCCTAACGCATCGAAATCTACTTTTTCCAAATCTTCTAATGCATCCCAAGCCAAAGCAACACCCATCGCAAAGTTGGTCCAGCCTGTTTCCACACGGGTCATGTCTTCCGTATATTCATGATGATGAAACTTCTGATAGTTTGCCCCATCATACCAGTCGCTACCACGTGTCGGTAGACAATATTCGTCAGTTCCCAGTTCTTGTAACGCCCAACGAGGTTCATCATGAGCGATATACCAGCGCCAGTGAGTAAATGGGCGATTAAAACGCTGCCATACGGCATCCTGAGAACCATAGAATGTTTCCGGAACCACTTGCGAATAAAAATCAGGTTCAATGCTACAAGAAGTAACACCCAACAGGCAGATTAGTCCGGATAAAATCAATTGGAATATATTTTTCTTTTTCATCTTACAATCTGTATTAGAAGTTAAACTGCATACCTAATGTCCAAGTACGAACAACCGGATAGAAATCGCTCCAGAATCTTTCCGTTCCTTGATCCCAACCAGTGATATTGACTTCCGGATTCATACCGCTATAGCCAGTGATCGAACAAACATTACCAACCGTACCGTAAATACGAATCCTATCAATCAAGTTGTTTGTGAACTTCTTCATCGGAAGTGTATAGCCCAATGTGATGGCATCAATTTTTAAGAAAGTACCGTTTTCCAGATAATAATCACAAATCTGCTTTTCTCCTCTGATATGGTCAAACTTACCATAAGCGTCTTTCAACACATTCAAATTACCCTGGCCTTGGATACCGTAATACATATTAATCGTATTATACACATCGAAATCAATCCAACTACGCAAGTTGATACCCAAATCCAAGTTTTTATACGTCAACGTATGACTCCAACCGATAATCAGTTTCGGAGTATAGTTACCAATATATTGCTTATCATTTTCCGTCTTTTGTGCAGCAGGAATCACTTCTCCGTCCTTGTTGTACAACAAAAATTTGCCTTCGTCGTCAAATCCTGCAAACTTCCAAATATAAAAAGAACCTATCGTGGAACCGGCTTCCATGCGAGAAGCATCACCCGGAGAACCCGGAGCAACGAAACCGTTACCATTATGATATGAATTGTCGCCTTCCAAAGTCAGGATCTTTCCTGTATTATGGCTTAAGTTCATGTTGGTAGACCAAGTGAAATTTTTTGTGCGGATGATATCGCCACTTACTTCAAATTCCCAACCTTTACTTTCCATCGAACCGATATTCTGCATCTGACTACCTTGGGTATATGGAGGCTGCGGAACTTTCACGCTAAACAGCAGATTATCCACCTTGCGACGGTAGTAGTCAAACTTACCATACAGACGACCATCAAAGAACGAGTAGTCTGCTCCCAAATTCCATTCTTTCTTTTCTTCCCATCCCAAATTAGGATTGACATTTTGTGATTTTCCGTATGAATAAGCCCATGTTCCGTTAGGCATCATCCAGTTCGTATCCGAACCTAACATATTTGCCATGTAAGTTGCACTAAAGTCGTTATTACCAGTCACCCCATAGCCGAAACGAATTTTCAAGTCGTCCAGCCATTCGAACTTTTTCATAAATTCTTCGTTAGAAATACGCCAACCAGCTGTTACAGACCAGAAATTAGCCCAACGATTATCAGAAGCAAACTTGGAAGAACCTTCATGACGGATAGCAGCTGAAGCCATGTACTTGTCCTGATAAGAATAATTGGCGCGGGCAAACAACGAGAACAGACGTTCTGTAACCGATTTGCTGGAGCTCATGCCTGCCTTACCATCCGACAGATAACTACCTTGTCCTATATCCCAATATTTGATACCATCGACCGAGAAATTGTAGTTATCCATACCGAAACTTTCTCCATTTGTTTCAAAATAAGAATAGCCAGCTGTAGCGTTTAAGCTATGACTGTCATTTAAATCTTTTACATAAGAGAAGTAACCTTCGGAAGTCAAGTTTTCTGTTTTGCTAAAACCTAAATAAGCATGTCCTTTACGAGAATTTTCGATCTCATCACGATGCGTACTCGGATAATACAAATGGTGTTCCCACTGACGGTTTTCATATCCAATAGTCTGTTGATAATTCAATCCCGGAATCGATTTCACATTCAATTTTAAATTGACTTCCGGCTTGAACCATTTATCCATGCCAAAATAATCTTCTAACATGGCATCAGCTACCACGTTGTAGTCCAATGATTCGTTCGTCCACACATTATAGCCTGTCTCACTTTCCGGATCGTAAGGTGAACGAGTCGGGTTGTTACGCATCGCCTGTTGAAAATTCGGATAATGGTTATTACGTTTGGCCTGGCGATAATCGACTGCCGGACGAACTTCAAACCAGTCGTCAAACAACTTAAACGTTACATTGATACGGCCTCCATAATCCTGTCGGTCATCTTGTTTAGCAATGCCTTCGTTTTTTTCATAGAAGAAAGATGTGTACAACTGGGCCTTTTCCGTACCCATCTCCAATGCCAAATGGTGTTTCTGGGAGAAGTTATTCTTATTGAGTAACTCATCCCACCAGTTTGTATTCGATCCGTAATCCGTACCGATATTATATTCAGCATATTCACGTCCGGACAACATCTCGGGTGCATTATAGTTCTGTTTTTTAGTAAACTCATTACTATAAGTCAATTTCACTTTTCCACTTGTGTCAGAACCGCTTTTAGTTGTAATCAATATTACCCCCGAAGCTGCACGTGTACCATAGATCGCAGCTGCCGAACCGTCTTTCAAAACATCAATAGATTTGATATCTTCTTGTGTCAACGAACGAATATCTCCACCTGGAAAACCATCAATCACAACAAGAGGAACTCTACCTGAGTTAATAGAAGTCATACCACGCAACTGAATCGTCGTTCCAGAATTGGCACTTCCCAAATTGTTCATCACCAAACCACCAATCTTACCTTGTAAAGAAGTTGTAATATCCGCTCCGCTTACACCAACCATCAGATCTTCAGCCTTCAAAGATGTGATTGCACTAGTAACCTGCTTCTTATCCAAAGAACCATAGCCGATTACTACAACTTCTTCCAAGGCTTTAGTATCTTCCACCAGTTTCACATGGATAATCCCCTGATTGTTTACTTTCACTTCCTGAGTTATATAACCGATAAAAGAAATCACTAAAGTCGAGTTATTAGGAACATTATGCAAAACAACCTTTCCGTCCATGTCTGAAGTATTTCCGTTTGTAGTTCCTTTTACGACAACATTGGCTCCTGCTATCGGTCCCGTTTCATCCTGAACCATAATCGTTATATTTTTACCGACTTGGTTAGTCGCAATATTCTCATTCCGATTTGAGGTTAACAAATCTACATTTTCACCAGTTGCAAATACTCCTGTCGTTAAACAAAACAGCAATCCGCAAGTGACTTTTGATACTCGAAATATTGAACCTTTCCTTCTCAAAGGATAGTCATAATTCTTTGTCTGTTGCATTTTCTTGTATTATTATAAAAAGGTTAAAATGAATAGTTCTAAGTGCGTAACTTATCATTATGTAAATCACCACTTTAATTTTTCTTGTAAGTTTTTTCTATCTTTATATCATAGGCCTATATATTTAAATTATCTATATAAATTAATTTTAACTAATTAAAGCTATTAAAATGACTATAGTCTTAGTAGAACTATGGTGTTTATTTCTGAATTCTTATGGTTTATATTGAGTTATCTCTAATCTCTTATATCACTTTTTTTAAGTAATACTTTTATATTTGGATATTTTTGTTTAATTTTGCTTTCAATAGAATGGTGTTATTGTTTAAATATTTCAAAGGCAAGACTTTTGCGATATATTTTGATTGTTTTTTTGTTAATTATATTATTGTATATTAAAACACCATAGTTCTACTAAAACTCAGGCACTCTAACCAGACTATTGACTGCTTTAATTCTAAATTATATTTACTTTATTCCTACTTTTGCACCCAAATAAGACAGAACATGCAAGGAACAAAAAACCTGACACAAGGCCCTATCAAACGGCAGCTATTCAATCTGGCATTGCCGATCATGGGTACTTCTTTTATTCAAATGGCTTACAGCATCACCGATATGGCCTGGGTAGGACGGCTGGGCAGTGAAGCCGTTGCCGCCATCGGAGCTGTCGGCATCCTTACCTGGATGACCAATTCGATCTCTCTGCTGAATAAAGTCGGTTCGGAAGTAAGTGTGGGGCAAAGTATAGGTGCACGAAATGAAGAGGATGCACGGAATTATTCATCCCACAACCTTACCATTGCCCTGATCATCTCCGTTTGCTGGGGATTGCTTCTTTTTGTCTTTGCCCATCCGATCATCGGTGTCTATAAACTGGAAGCTCCTATTGCAGATAGTGCTGTCGAATATTTACGGATCGTATCGACCGCCTTTCCTTTTATATTCCTCTCGGCAGCCTTCACCGGCATCCATAATGCGGCAGGGCTAAGTAAAATACCCTTTTACATCAGCGGAACGGGACTTATCATTAATATGATACTCGACCCGGTATTCATTTTTGTATTCGATATGGGAACAGCCGGAGCCGCCTGGGCAACCTGGTTATCGCAAGCCACGGTATGTGCCATTTTTGTATATCAGTTAAAATGGAGAAGCAGGTTACTGGGAGGATTCTCCTTCTTCGTCAGACTAAAGAAAAACTATTCACAAAGAATTCTGCAACTGGGCCTGCCGGTAGCCATGCTGAACACGCTATTTGCCATCATCAACATTTTCATGGCACGCACAGCCTCCACTTACGGTGGACATATCGGCCTGATGACACTCACCGCCGGAGGACAGATTGAAGCGATAGCCTGGAACACCTCCCAGGGATTCAGCACGGCACTGAGTGCTTTCGTCGCCCAGAACTATGCAGCCTCCGAAAAGAACAGGGTGCTGGAAGCCTATCACACGACATTGAAGATGACGACTGTATTCGGTATTCTGTGTACCTTATTATTCGTCTTTTACGGCAGCGAAGTCTTCTCACTGATCGTCCCCCAGAAGGAAGCCTTCGAGGCCGGAGGTATTTTCCTGCGAATAGACGGATATTCGATGTTGTTCATGATGCTGGAGATCACTATGCAGGGCTTGTTCTACGGAACAGGACGGACGGTTCCCCCTGCAATCATCAGCATTACTTTCAACTCGCTGCGTATACCGATGGCTATTGTATTATCCGCCATGGGATTGGGAATCGTCGGTGTATGGTGGGCAATCAGTATCTCCAGCATGCTGAAAGGAATCGTTTCCTTTATCTGGTTCAGGGCCTTACAAAAGAAGATATTGAAGTGAGAAGTTTATTTTGATAAATGAAGTAATATTGATTTATATCATTACATTTGCGATTAGTAATAATCATAAAATAAACCTGCTATGAATGAAATACGAATTATTCAAAGTAAGATCTATGAAATAAGAGGTCAAAGAGTCATGCTGGATTTTGATTTAGCTGAACTTTATCAAGTAGAAACACGAAGACTTAATGAAGCTGTGAAAAGGAATATAAAGCGATTCCCTAAAGATTTTATGTTCCAACTCAATGTCGATGAGTGGATAATCTTGAAATCGCAATTTGCGACATCAAGATGGGGAGGTACCCGCAAACTGCCGTATGCTTTTACTGAACAAGGATTGGCAATGCTCTCTGGTGTGTTAAATTCAGATATAGCCATACAGGTCAATATTAACATTATGCGTGCTTTTGTGGCTGTCCGGCAAATGATAGCCAATCCTACAGTCGATAAAACAACAAAACTTCAACAGGAAGTCAATGAACTCAAAGAATACATCGAAGAGGTATTTACCGACTACAATGATATCAATGAAGATACCCGGATACAATTGGATCTGATCAATAAAACACTGGCGGAATTGCAGGTACAAAAGAAGCTATCTGATAAACCGCGCAATCCGGTAGGATTCGTAAAGCCGAAGTGATTGTGGTGCAGTCATTTCGAACATTTTCTCTCTAACACTATAGACCTGGCTATAACAGCACTATAGTATCACTATGACTAACACGGTGTGCTATCTACAATAACACTACTGTCCTACATTTAAACTTGTAGTATGCCGGATCAGGACACCCCCGAAAAAAACATAGGACCTTTGACTTCAAAACATATATGTTTTGTAATCAAAGGTCCCTTATTTACAAATCAAAACACCTATACCTTGTAACCGGTAGTTACCCTTTGTCCAATGGATGACTACCGGCTGAACCTGAAAGATAATTATTCAGCATCTTCGTTATCAAGTACACGGATCTGCTCAAAGTAATAGCCTTCAGCAATATCAGCACCTTTTTCAACGTTACCTGTCTTTATATCATAAATATAGATACAAGGGTTGGTGTTTTCCGGATTAACACCGATATAAGCCTTACCGTCAACAATTGCCGTACGTTGAGAGAAACGGCCACCACTGTATGGAAGATCCTTTCCGTTGTATTGTACACGGCTGCTGGTTTTCGTATTAAGGTCGATGACTGTATAATAATGGCTATAGCTGTCAATATCCATGCCAAGATCATCCTGGCGGGCATAAGCAAGCACTTTTCCGTCTCCCAGGTATTCAAGAGAAATCAGTTTTCCGGCATTGGTGAAAGCATTGTATGTAGGATCAAAGTCTTTCTCACCGGCCTTAATACGAATCAGATGGCTCTTTTCCGTCCCATCTTCATTTTCAGAGAAGCAAGCCAGATAAAGATTTCCGGATTCATCAACCAATGTACATTTCTGCAATAATTCACCATAAGCACTACCTACCATCTGGTGAGCTATCGTGTTCTGGATATTGCTTTCTACTGCCATTGTTTCTACATTAATCACAGTAGTAAAGAAGAAAGGTGTTGTATCGCCACGTTTACTTTTCTTACCCAAATAGAAATATATCAGCTTATTATCGCTTTTACGATAAGACAAAATACCGGAAGTCGAGAACAACTTATCACCTTCTGGAAGAGGTATATCAAGAATACCTTCTTCAATTAAAGACATATTAGTAGTATTCAGTTTCGTCCAGATAATCTTGTCTCCATCCCCGTTAGAAGCCATAATCACCAGCGTATTGTCGTCAATCCAGGCATGTGTATATTTACGGGTATCATAAGTATTCGTACCTTCGCTAAAAGGATAAGACTGAATATTCTTGATGGTATTATCAGACAATATGTACTTTGATATACGATCACCTGATACAGGTACCTGATAATAATATTTCCCTTTGACAATGGTTTCCAGAGACATTACCGAGTGAACCTCAGTGCCATCTCCTTTAAAGTCAATGGGAGTTGAGCCAGCAGTAAGAGAATCTATACTTTTAACCAGCGTTTGAACATCACGTCCCATGCCACCATGTTTATCCAGAGCAATCCAGATGTCAAAGTGATAGTTCTTTGGCTCAGGAGTAGGTTCCGGGGTCGGCTTAGGATCGTCATCGTTAGAACAAGCATTGAAAGACAATGTAACCATTGCCATAATGAATGCATAAAATAGTAACTGAAACTTTTTCATTTGTATGAATATTTAATTATTAATTAATGAATAATCTGAATTTGGCAAAAAACGCACGTCCAGGTTTCTGGAGTTTGTAATTATCATAAGCGGTAGAGTCAAATAGATTGCTACATTCCAACGATATATTGTAACGCTGTTTATTCCACGAATAGGTCACATTTACATTCGATATATTCTGGGTCGGGATACGCGATTTACTCTCGATAGCACCATAAGCCTCCCAGGAAAGATAAAACCAGTGTATCCATTGCCAGGAATACCCGATACGGAGATCGTCGTCCTTCTGGGCCAGATCATGAAATGTATAACTGACATCCGCATTACTATAAAACCAGGGGCGATTGGGTACGCGGTTTTTATAAGTAGCCGAAGGTTTACCGTCTGTCTTGTACTTTTTCTGGTCGCGGGCTTCATTGTAACTGGCATTGACCACTATCCGGAGGCTGTTTTTCCAGTTATATCGGACTTCGCCTTCAGCTCCCTTGATATGTACCGCCGGTATATTTTCATATTGCATCATCCCCTCTTTTTCAGAAACCGTTGCCTGGATGAAATCGTCTACAAAGCGTAAAAATCCATTCGCCTCATAGTAAAATGAATGACCGGAAGCAGGATGCCAATTACCAAAAAGGCCGAAGTTAATATTGTCACTGCTTTCCGGATTAAGGGCGAGATTCGGATAGATAGTCGTTCCGTTTCCAAGCAACTCCCGAGACAGAGGCAGCCGCACACTATGTTCAAAAGAGGCTTTAGCAGACAACGCTTCCCAACATATAAAACGCCAGCCGAATCCGCCTCCCCAGTAATTTTTAGTCGCATTCCTGTCAACCTCATCCGAACCTGTTATCCATGAAAGATCATTCTGCTCGACAGATGTTGCGTTGATATAATCCTTGACAAATAACGTACTCTCCCATCTTCCGTCGAAAAACGACTGGTTGTAGGTCAACCCGAGGATATGTTTGGTTAAAACATCATTGGTCG
Organism: Parabacteroides sp. AF17-3; assembly: GCF_003635445.1. Classification (NCBI taxonomy): domain Bacteria; kingdom Pseudomonadati; phylum Bacteroidota; class Bacteroidia; order Bacteroidales; family Tannerellaceae; genus Parabacteroides; species Parabacteroides sp. AF17-3. Next base: position 195,197 of record NZ_QTMM01000012.1, read on the forward strand.
GTTCAAATGTTTCATCAATATCGTCGCGGCGATTGTTTCCGGTACGGTTGAGTAAATAGTTCAGGCTGAAGGAATGATGGCGGTTGATAGTATAATCAACACCTCCGCGGAAAATTGTCAGAGGCCGGTCATAATGACGCATGGATCGTCCGCGACCGTTGATCTCATTACGGGACGACGGGGTAAAACCGCCGTCCCAGTTATAAATACGATAGGCAGTATCAACAGTCAGCGAGCGATCCCAGGTATGGGATAACGATGCACTGGTATTGATCTTATCAAAACGCTTCTGATAACGGGCTGAAATATTCCAAGCACTGCCGCGACGCTCTGCATCTCCGATGACCTTAGTCTGGATAGAACCGGTCTGCAACTCCTTATCTACTTTGGAATAAGAGCCGGAAACAAAGAAAGCATCTGCCCAGGACTTATCGACAAAGCCGGCTTCAAGTTGCCCCAGCAAGGAAAAATAATCATCATGGAACCGTTTGCGGTTGACTTCAATATAGTTACGGCTATCTGCATCCCAGACCTCGACACCTTTCATCATATAATCATTTTTCGAGTAATTGACACCGACAGTCGGTTTCATGATCAATCCAGTCTTCGGCTCTACGAACTGACCATTCAGATCAGCCCGATGCGTGTGAAACGAGCCGATGCCGTAAGAGGCATCGAGATAATTTTTCTTGTCTTGATTGGTGATGATGTTGATAGCTCCTCCCAAAGCATCGGCCCCCAGGCTGGCAGGAACTACTCCTTTATATATCTCGACCCGGTCAATAATATTTACAGGCAAATTGGCCAGTGAAATACCGCTACCTTTTGCATCCAGCGGCATACCGTCAATAAAATATCTCACCGAATTACCCGACAGCCCGTTAATGGAGAGGTCAAAATCGGAACCTACCCCTCCTTCTTCCCTGATCTTGATGCCAGCTGTCCGGTTAACCATTTCGTTCAGGTTCTTCAAGGAACTGATCTGTGGTTTTATATCCAACGCATTGACGGTCAGGGCACCTTCCTTGACCTTCTGTGTTTTCGATTTGCCATACACCTCAACAGTGTTCAGGGTTACGGAATTTTCTTCCATAACGAAATCGAGCGTTTTGTTTCTACGGATATCGAGAATTGTTTTTATTGTATTATAACCCAACAAGGTAATTATAAGAGTATGCTTTCCGGGTTTCAGACTTAGTGAATAGCGCCCCCGGTCGTCGGTATATGTCCCTGCCGTCGTATTTTCGATGGCAACAGTAACCATAGGAAGCGGAGCACCATCTTCTCCCCTCACCTCTCCGGACAGCGTAACCCTGTCTTGCGCCGCAAGACTTACAGGGAACAAACAAATAAACAACAAAAATACATGTATGAAACCTCTCATCCCATCAAAAACATTATATATTAACGACAGGCTTTCGATAAAACAGAATGGACCACATGAACAGTCGGAACTCCCTACCAAATACAGTCAAGTCCTTACTTACATGTTTTTCAGCCTTATTCCTCGAAAGCTTAAAACTACTGATTCTGGCAGGTCTTCTGACTTACTCCATCATTGAACGTCCTTCCCATTCATTGCGAACAGTGGATTGAGTTGTGTTCAACGACTTTGGCGGAGCTTACAGCAGCGGGTCTGTTCAGGATTTTCACCTGATTCCCTTTTCATCACTTTTCCGTAGAACTGGATTTGTGACACCAAAACCGAGGACAAAGGTAAAGATTATTTTTAAACAGTACCCTATTTTTTATAAATGATCGTAGATTTGTATTAATGGAACGAACTATTCTTTACTTTTGTCAGCAGAATATAATTACATAGCAAACATTTAATAATATGAGCAATTCATTCAAGCCGGCAACTTTGTGTGTGCAGGGTGGCTGGCAACCTAAAAAAGGAGAACCTCGCGTTCTGCCTATCTATCAGAGTACTACCTTCAAGTATGAGACCAGCGAACAAATGGCGAAACTGTTCGATCTGGAAGAGAGTGGTTATTTCTATACCCGTCTGCAAAACCCGACCAACGATGCCGTAGCATCCAAGATCGCCGCTTTGGAAGGTGGTGTGGCAGCAATGCTGACTTCATCGGGACAGGCTGCCAACTTCTTTGCCTGTTTCAATATCTGCGAAGCCGGCGACCATATCGTAAGCGCAACCGGTATTTATGGCGGGACATACAATCTGCTGTCCGTTACCCTGAAAAAGCTGGGCATCGAATGTACATTCATCGACCAGGATGCCAGTGAAGAAGAAATCAGCAAAGCGTTCCGCCCGAATACGAAGTTATTGTTCGGCGAAACGATCTCCAACCCGGGAGTGATGGTACTGGATATTGAAAAGTTTGCCCGTATCGCTCACAAACATGGCGTTCCATTGATCGTCGACAATACATTTGCCACACCGATCAACTGCCGCCCATTCGAATGGGGTGCCGATATCGTTACGCATTCTACGACCAAATATATGGACGGACATGCGACTGCCGTCGGAGGTTGTATCGTCGACAGCGGTAACTTCGATTGGGAAGCGCATGCAGACAAATACCCGGGCCTCTGCCAGCCGGATGACTCCTATCATGGCCTGACTTACACAAAGACATTCGGGAAACTGGCATATATCACCAAGGCTACCAGCCAGTTGATGCGTGACCTGGGTTCTATCCAGTCTCCGCAAAATGCTTTCCTGCTGAACCTGGGACTGGAAACATTGCATCTGCGTATGCCGCAGCATTGTAAAAATGCACTGGCCGTAGCTAAATGGCTTCAGAATTGCGACAAGGTAGCCTGGGTAAACTATCCGGATCTGGAAGGAAATAAATATTACGAACTGACAAAGAAATATCTTCCGAACGGTTCATGCGGTGTCCTGTCATTCGGACTGAAAGGCGGACGCGAGGTAGCTATCAAGTTTATGGACAGTTTGAAGCTGGCTGCTATCGTTACTCATGTGGCCGATGCCCGTACTTGTGTGCTTCATCCGGCAAGCCATACGCATCGCCAGTTGACCGACGAACAATTGAAGGAAGCCGGTATCGCTCCGGACCTGATCCGTTTCTCTGTCGGCATCGAAAGTGCGGATGATATCATAGCGGATATCGAGCAGGCTTTAAATCAGTAATCAATAGTTATTCAACAGGAAATCGTATTGTATAGAATACGGTTTCCTATTAAACATAATGAACTCCATTTCCAGGAGCTCCTTAAAAACAAAACCCCGATGGTATTAGATACCGCCGGGGTTGTTTTTTGTCCATTTCCTCCCTTCGCAGGGATACTCATGGATGAACTTTATTTTATTTTTATTACTAAAATTACGCTTCCAATCTGTTCGCCTTCACAGGCTACTTGCCCTTCCCCATAGGGGAAAGGCAGAGAAGCTTTATATTGTTTAATTATTCTTTAATTCTTATTTTACGATTGCTTTAACAGCAGCTTCGCCTTCAACAGCTACAACTACGATACCTGCAGGAGCAGAGATAGTTGCTTCGTCAGAAGAAAGAACTGTGCTAGCAATTGTCTGACCAAGAACGTTGCTGATAGTAACAGTCTTATTAGCAGCACCCTTGATTGTGATGTCACCGTTACCAGCGATTACAGTTACAGCAGAAGTTGTGATATCCTCAGTATCTGTAGCCATTTCATCATTTTCGATGTTTTCAACATTGAAAATAAGAGCACCGTCACCACCAGTCTTAGCATTGTTGAATTCAGATTTTTCGTCTGTCAATACAATGCAACCATTCTGCATCTTGATCCATGCTGCTTTTTCAGGAGCAATAATTTTACCTTCATAATTGTTAGACTCAATCAGGAATGAATTTCCAACACCTTCTTCTGTAACAGTAGAAGCGCCATCAGGATTTGTATAACGGAATGACCAAGTATAGTTCTTATGGTTATCACCCTTCAGACTATTGATGTATTTCGTATTAATACCTGCTTTAGTATAAGCCTTAACAATTTCTTCTACATTCAGATCTTTCGGATCCATGTTTTCAAAACCATTAACCAATATGATCAAGCTGTCGCCAGTCTTGATAGCTTTTACAAAACCAACACGAGTGTAACCTGCTTTAACATCAGTATAAGGTTTATCCTGACCTACTGTAGCAACAGAATCTGCAAAGCTTACCAAATATTTACCATATTCGAATCCAGCTTTTCCAGGAGTAGCATGAACACAATGTGCAGCATCTGTTGGATTACCATCAGCATCTACGTGATGAGAATTTTCAGTACAAGGAGTACCTTCAACTGCTTCCTGATCCTGACGAGATACAGAAATCAAATACTGAGGTTTGATATAACCAAGACCGCTTGTTATATTAACTGCATCAATACGGAATGACAAACCAGCTTCTGCCTTATCAGCAGTCCAGATACCTAAGTAAGCAACACCTTCATTCTTCAATTCTTTGTTAGTTTCATCCATCAGATATTCGTGACGAATATTTTCGTAGAATCTCAAGCTATCAGGACCATCAACAGCGCTTTCACCTAATGCAACATTGTTGAAACGACGATACAGAGGAGCGTCATCAATTTCTACAGAGAATGCAGAAGTACGAGTTTCTTTCAAATTCTGAACTTTCAGATAAACATTGTTATCATCAACACCAACTTTACGAACATCAGTGTAAGAAGCTGTATCGATCAAAGCATAGTAATGAGTAGCTTTGTCATTATTTTCTTTCAGATAGAATACAGCAGGTTTACCTGTTGCAGATACTGCATATCTCTTTTCAGCATCAGCCATGATATATTTACCTGTAGATTTCAGTTTCAATGTATAAGCTTTTCTTACAAGCTTTTTCATTGAAGCGATAGCACTTGTAGTATAACCATATCCTACACCATCTTCATCCATAGCAGCCAGTTCGAAAGTAGATTTAGCACCTACATATAAAACTGAATCAGCAGCATCACTTGAAGTACCCATGTATTTGTCATCTGCAAATTCATGTAAATATCTCAATTTGTAAGTAGTAACAGTCAAAGAATCTTTATCCAGGAATCTGTAACCTACATAAGGATTAGCTTTTACATTTGCAGGGTCTTTTGTGAAATTAGAAGCTGAAATTTCAGATCCAACTACTGTAGATGGACCATCAGTATATAACTGTAAAGAAGCGTCAACTACTACATTTTCAAATTCACGGTTAGTAATCTTGATAGGAGAAGTTTCAGCCATTTCTGCATTTGTACGAGTTTTTTCTACAACCCACTGGAATGCAGGCATGTGCCAAGGATCCATATTCTTATCAAGAGTTACCCATTGAGCAGTGCTATCACCATACAAAGGAACTGCCAAATATTTATTTGCAGCATTTTTGATAACATACAGATCAGAAGCAATTGAAGTTCTGTTTGATACTTCATTGCAACCTTTAAAGCCTAAAGAGATCATTGTATTCTGAGCCAATGTATCAACAGTTAAGATACGAGCTTCGTTTTTAATCAAGTCTTGCAATGAAACAAATGCTTCAAGAACGCGCCCATTATCAAATTTAGCTTTCTTAACCTGAATTGTCAAGCTGTCATTTGAAGGACTGTAAGTAAATTTGAATTTATACTGTTCAGCAATAGTAGAAGTAGCCTTAACAGCAGCAGTAGTCCATTTATATGCAAGGAAGCGAGCACCCTTTTCATTTGTGAAAGTGGTATCAACTCTCAAATAGTTATCGCCTCTCTTAACATTCAAATAAGTAGGATCACCAGATTCTTCAGCAACAAATTTCTGTGAGCTGAATGGGTTTTCTAAAGAAGTACCCAATGTATCCGGTTTGAAAGTTAACTTAACACCCTTATCTGCAGTCTGAATACCTAAGATTGTATTCAATTCTTCCGCATTAAGAGTAACAACTTTTGAACTCTTCAAAGTAAACTTTGCAAAGTCAGCAGTAGTTACACTAGCATCTTTAGCGCTAGATTTAGCAACAGCAACTTTCTCTCCATCTAAAACAAATCCAACAACTGAGTCTGCCTTAAAATAAGAGAAAAGAGGCATGTTTGGTACAAGTTCTTCATAAGTTTTAGAAAATGCCCAACCTGAAATTTCACCACCAACTTCGATAGGAGAGCTAGAATGTTCATATTCAGCTAAACCTTCCAAACCAGCCATCGTAATATCCAAACGACGTTCTGTTCCTTTATTTACGAAATCGAATTTAGGAGCCTGACCCTGAACCTGTGTTGCAACTTCAACACACCAAAGAGTATTAGCCAAACCTGTAGAAGTAGTAGGAGCAGCAACAACTGTCAACTTACCATCTGCATCCATAGAAAGTACTTTATCCCCTGCTACAGTCAGTTGATATAAGCCAGCATTTTTGCCCAGCTTCAATGACTGAACTGCATCACCAGGAGCAGCAGAAACAGACATAGCGCTTAGTAACGCAACACCTGCCAAAAAAGTAGAAAACTTTTTGTTCATAATCAAAAATTTAATATTAATACTAAGTAATTTAAAGTTCTATCTAATAATACCGGCCTTATCTACCGGCTTTTCATACGATCGTCAAATACTTCAGCAAAAGTAAACAATAGTTTTTTATCCACAATTATTTTCATTGATTTTTTTATCAGGTCATATCCTTTCTTATCAATTGAATACGATAGTTTGTACAAAATCGGGGATAAAAATGACAAACCTTATTTTCCCTTCCCATTTCCAGATTATAACCAGGAACATGAAAAGGGAACCCTGATAAGGAAAGCTATAAGCAAGCATTATAAAATGTACACGTACATTATATTATATATAAACTAACCGGAATAAATAATGGCGAAGAGCCATTACCGCTTTAACGCAATAAAAACTTATAACAAAATGCGATACCGGTTAAATCGAAAATGTCTTCGCCACCCTATACACCCAATGCATAGACAAGCGATGCCAAACGGATGACGGCATCTCCTCCATCAGCAAATCTTCACGGAATTCACGCAGGATTAACCAATCCGCCTGCTGTACCCAATGGCGGAATACAGGATTTGGCTGGTGGGTTTCCGATAAATGCAGCAAAGCATCCAAATCGAAGTGTTCGGCTACCGTACACGCTCCCGACAAAGAAGCATCATGAGCATTACAGGCCTGTTCAATATGGGTTGGAACCATCAGGACAGGCTTATCCAGATACATTGCTTCGCAAACAGATTCGAAACCGGCTGTCGTTGCATACGCTTTGGCATTTGCCATATATTTGACAAAACGGATATCGTTCAACTGATGAAAAGAAAGTGTATCGTCAATCTTTGTGGTTTCTTTGGCTCCCCGCTTATCCCAAAAGAAATGCATCGGAACCTCCGGATGAGCAGCATGCCACTCTTTTACCTCTTCGCTGAATCCACTATTCAACAAATAGCCATGCAGATAGTCTCCTTTTCGGGGAGTCTTATTTATTATTTCCTTACGCAATAAAGGAGGTACTACCACCATCTTATCTGCCGGAACTTCGCGCATTTTCCGAAATGACAGGGCGAGCTTTTTCGTAGCACCGATAGCCGTTACACGGGTGAAAAATTTCAACAAAGATAAAGAGACTGCATTCAGCTTGGGAAAAGAGAAATCAGGATGCAGAAAAAGATACTGGTGAGCAATGCAAACCATCATCGCTTTCGGACGGCAAAACAAGTAAGTCAGCCCCGTCAACAACTCATAAAAATTGACTACCACATCTGCACCTGTTTCCTTTATCATCCGGTTAATATAGTGTATACTAGCCGTATATTTATGCAGTCTCAATACATTATATCCTATACTTTTCAGCAAATTAACCTGTTTATTCTTTGCCGTAGGCAGAAAGTTCGGACTTTCAAAAGAATGGACCGGTGCATTGATTTTCTCCATAAAGAAATCAGGGATACGACGAGCCGGACTTTTCCCGACAAGCACACCGACAACCTGATGACCTTCGTCTGCCAGCTTCCGCCGGAGAGACAAGGCTTGTGTCAGATGGCCTCTACCCTCCCCTTGTATGATAAACAGCATTTTCATATCACTTCAGCATATAATACAGGTTTTGAAACAGATTCTTCCTCCATATCATACTCTGCCTTATTGTAAGTCAGAATATTCCATTCTCCTTGTTCATTTTCAACCAAAGCGGTCATACTTTCTACCCAATCGCCGGAATTCAGGTAATGAACATTGCCGTACCGGACATTTGCCGCCTGATGAATATGACCGCAGATAATTCCGTCAAGCCGTTGGACTTGTGCAAGTTTTACCAGTTCCTTTTCAAAATCGGAGATGTAAGAGACGGCACTCTTCACCCGGTGTTTCACATGCTGCGAGAGGGAAAAATAAGGTTTACCATGCTTTTCCCGATTCTTGTTATAAATCTTGTTCAGCCACAACAGGAAGGTATAACCGATATCGCCCAGCATCGCCAGCCAACGCATATTCGTTGTTATCGTATCAAAGATATCGCCATGGGTCACCAGGTAACGCTTCCCGTGGCTGTTCAGCAAATAGTCTTTTACGATAGAGATATTGGAGAACCGGAAAGGAACCAGTTTATCGAGGAAATCATCGTGATTACCACGGATATAAATGATTTGCGTCCCTTTCTTCTCCATCATTTTCATCAGGACTTTAAAGAAATCGGTTTGTGCCTGTTTCCATCGCTTGCCGGATTTCTGAAGTTGCCAGCCATCAATGATGTCACCGTTCAAGATCAGACGGTCGCAGTCAATATGTTTAAGGAAATTGGTTACTTCTTTCGTCCTGGAGTGTTCAGAACCCAGGTGAATGTCAGAAAGCACAACGGTCGGATAATATTTTCTTAGTTTCATACGTAAGATATTTACACTACACAAAGAAACGCAACCGCTGTTACAGCATTGCAACAACCGTATGAAGATACTTTTTCTTTTTCCACCGTAAATGCTTACATTTGCCCTTTCAAATTAAAACATAATCATTTTATGGATATTAACTCCCTCCCTGAGAGAGCTAAAAAAGTAGAAAAGGAAACAAAGACTTTTTTCAAATCTATCAAGAAGAACCGTCACCGGGAACTGGACGACACGATACATGCCATCCACCAGGAGGTATTCGATTCAATCAATTGCCTGGACTGCGGGAATTGCTGCCGGACATTGGGACCGCGCATCACGGACCGTGATATCGAACGTATTGCACAGGCATTGCGTATCAAACCACATGAAGTTGTTCAACGACATTTGCATATCGATGAAGATAAGGAGTATGTATTCCGTTCAATGCCTTGTCCCTTCCTGGGAAGCGACAATTATTGCAGTATTTATGAGGACCGTCCGAAAGCCTGCCGGGAATATCCGCATACGGACCGGAAAAAGTTCTACCAGATACATGCACTGACAATTAAGAATGCAGAAACCTGCCCGGCAGTATTCCATACGTTAGAGCAGCTAAAACAAGAGTTTTAAGGAAAAAGCGACTTGCGATACCAGCTTAAAGAAACAAAAAAGGCATCCCCCAAAGAGGATGCCTTATAGTTAGATACTAATTTATTAATCAATCTTCTGACTGAGTAGCTTCGTAAGCCTTCAACAGCTTATCCTGTACATCTGACGGTACAAGTTCGTAAGCAGAGAACTTCATTGTGAATGAAGCACGACCACCGGTAATAGAACTCAAAGATGTTGAATAGTTGGACATTTCTTTCAAAGGAACTTTAGCCAACAACTTTTCAAAGCCTTTTTCACTGTTCATACCCATAATGATGGCACGGCGTCCTTGCAAGTCGCTCATTACATCACCCAGATAATCACCCGGAACAGAAACTTCTACATCATAAACAGGTTCGAGAATCTTTGGACCAGCTTCTTTAAAGGCAGTACTGAAGGCATTACGACCGGCCAACATGAAAGAAATTTCATTACTGTCTACCGGATGCATCTTGCCATCATAGACAATGATGCGCACATCACGGGCGTACGAACCGGTTAACGGTCCCTGTTCCATACGTGCCATAATACCTTTCAGAATAGCCGGTAAGAAACGGGCATCGATGGCTCCACCAACGATACTGTTAATAAATACCAGCTTACCACCCCAGTCCAAATCAATAGTTTGCGTATCACGTACGCTAATTTTATATTCCTGTCCGCCGAAACGATACATATCCGGAGCCGGCATACCTTCGTAATAAGGTTCCACAATCAGGTGAACTTCACCGAACTGGCCTGCACCACCGGACTGTTTCTTATGACGATAGTCAGCACGGGCAGCCTTTGTAATGGTTTCACGATACGGAATCTTCGGTTCAAGATACTCAATCGGCAGCTTATCATTATTTTCAATTCTCCATTTCAACGTACGCAAGTGGAATTCTCCCTGTCCGGAAACGATTGTCTGTTTCAATTCCTTGGACTGTTCGATAACCCATGTCGGGTCTTCTTCACGCATACGGTTCAGGATTTCCATCATCTTTTCCGCATCCGATTCGTTAACCGGCTTAACGGCACGGCGGTATTTCGGGTCCGGATATTTGATAAAGTCGAATTTATAATCACATCCCTTACCATTCAGGGTATTACCGCGACGTACATCTTTCAGCTTCACTGTTGCACCGATATCGCCTGCCACCATTTCAGACACTTCGTTACGAGTCTGTCCGGCTACGGAGAATAACTGTGCGATACGTTCTTTCGAACCACGGTCGGCATTCAGCAAATCGTCTCCTGCTTTTACTTTTCCTGATATCACTTTAAAATAAGAAACCTGGCCGATATGCGGCTCTATAGTAGTCTTAAAGAAGAACAGACTTGTCGGGCCATCGGCTACAGGAGTAACCTCCACGCCTTCGGTCGTTACCGGACGAGGCATCTTGTCGGTGCAAGGAACCACATTTCCAAGGAATTCCAACGTACGGCGAACGCACATATCACGTCCAGCACAAACGCAGAATACCGGGAACATACCGCGGATAACCAAACCGGCACGGATACCGGCACGCATATCGTCTTCGCTCAATGTGCCTTCTTCGAAGAACTTTTCCATCAGCATATCGTCATTTTCGGCAGCTGCCTCAACGAGCGCTTTGTGAAGTTCCATCGCTTTGTCCATTTCTTCTGCCGGAATTTCCAGAACGTCAGGCACACCGCCTTCGGGTTTCCAACGATACATCTTCATTTTCAATACATCGACAACGGCATTGAAAGATGCTCCTGTACTAACCGGATACTGGATAGGAACAATCTTGCTACCGAACTGGTCTCTCAGCTGGGCAATTGTTCCGTCATAGTCCGCTTTATCGTTATCCAACTGATTGACAACGAAGATAACGGGTTTATGAAATTGTTCTGTATACCGGAACTGGTTCATTGTTCCCACTTCCACACCATACTGGGCATTCAACACCATCAGTGCCGTATCGGTAACGTTCAGGGCTGAAACAGCTCCACCGATAAAGTCGTCCGAACCCGGACAATCGATAAAGTTCAGCTTCCTGTCTTGCCACTCAACACTGAAAACGGTTGAGAACACTGAGTATCCATACTCTTTCTCAACCGGGAAATAGTCGCTCACTGTATTTCCTCCGTCTACAGAGCCACGACGTTTTATAACTCCACCCTCGTAAAGCATTGCTTCAGCGAGAGTGGTTTTCCCAGAGCCCGAACTTCCCAAGATAGAGATGTTCTTAATTTCGTTTGTTTGGTATACTTTCATGATATCAGGTATTTTGAGTTTAACAATAAATATCATTACGTGAATTACTCACGAGGCCGCAAATTAGAGAATGTACAGGAAAAAAACAATTATCTGCCCCGTGTTTGAGAACTATGTTATGTAACAGGCCTCTTCTGGGATATTTTTTCGTACCTTTGTATAATAGATATAAATTAAGATTATTACTATGACAACTATGGAATTAAAAGCACGTAAAATGGATCTGGTTGAAGCTCTGATGCAACTGGATAACGAGAAACTGGCTAAAGCCGAGAAGTACATTAAAAAGTTACTATCCGACTCTCCGACCAAAACGTATGATATGCCTTCCGAACTCCTGAATGCATTGTTAAACCGAGCCGAAAATAATAAAAAGAGCGGAAACTATATCGAAGAGCAGGAAATGAGTGACTTCATAAAATCCTTACAATGAAAATAATCTGGGATCCTCTTGTAAAACAACAAAATACCCGTCAAGACCCTCAAAAACTATGGACAATACTCAAATAATGGCAGGCCTTTATATCCATATTCCCTTTTGTGCAAAACGTTGTTTGTACTGCGATTTTTTCTCCAATACGGAGATGAAGTACAAAGAACCGTACCTTGCCGCCGTGATCCGTGAGTTGGAATTACGCAAGGAGTATACGGATGGCGAACCTGTCGAAACCATTTATTTCGGTGGCGGGACCCCCTCCCAACTGGAGGCGAAAGATTTCGACCGTATATTCAATGCCATCCACCGGCTTTTCGATGTAAGCCATTGTCAGGAAATCACCCTGGAAGCCAATCCGGACGATATGACACCCGAATATGTGGCCTCCCTGCGCTCACTCCCCTTTAACCGTGTCAGTATGGGAGTACAAAGTTTCAAGGAAGAGGACCTCCACTTCCTGAACCGTCGCCATAACCGGGAACAGGCCTTGCGAGCAGTCGACTTATGTAAGAAGAACGGTTTATCGAATATCAGCATCGACCTGATATACGGTCTGCCCGGACAGACTGTAAAAGAATGGGAAGCCAATCTCGACACCACTATCCGGCTCGACATTCCACATATCTCCGCTTACCATTTAATATATGAAGAAGGTACGGCTTTATATAAACTAAAGGAAGCCGGAAAGATTTCTCCCGTAGAAGAAGAGATCAGCGTGGCCCTTTTCACCTCACTGATAGAACGGCTGACGGCAAACGGATATCAGCAGTATGAAATATCCAACTTTGGACGTCCCGGAATGCTCTCCCGCCATAACAGTTCGTACTGGACCGGCAGGAAATACCTGGGGATAGGTCCGTCCGCCCATTCCTATAACGGAATAAGCCGCCAATGGAATATATCCTCACTCCCGGCCTATCTCCGGGGAATCGATAGCGGTTCACCCGACATAGAAGTAGAGGAACTGGATTTAAACACCCGCTACAACGACTTCATTATCACCGGACTTCGCACCATGTGGGGCATTAGCTTAGTTGAAATTCAAAGACAGTTCGAAAAAGAGAAACTTGCCTACTGTCAAAAGCAGGCAGCTCCTTACCTTAAACAGGGCCTGCTTATTCAAAAAGGCGAAACTTTACTCCTTTCCAGGGAAGGGATTTTTATCTCCGATGGTATCATGAGCGACCTTTTATGGGTCTAATTTTAACAAAACAGCCCTCCGAAACAACGAAATGCGGGGTTATTCGTACAAATTCTGCACATTTTCACGATTTTTGAGAAATAAATTGTACAACATATAAAACTATTATCTATATTTGCCCTGTCAAAAGCAGCAAATAGTGCCATATTTATATATAATATCAGGTTGCAACGGAGCAGGGAAAACAACGGCTTCCTTTACAATACTTCCAGAAATGTTGAAGTGTAAGGAGTTCGTGAATTCCGACGAGATAGCCAAGGGGCTTTCCCCTTTTAATGCAGATAGTATCGCCGTAGCTGTAGAAGCAAGCCGTATTATGTATAAGCGCATCAAAGAACTCATCGCAGCCGGTGAGACTTTTGCAATGGAAACTACGCTCGCCACCCGATCAGTCGCAAACCTGATCAGGGAAGCACAAAGGGAAGGATATTATGTGACATTGTTATATTTCTGGTTGAATACGCCGGATTTGGCAGTGGAACGGGTAAAAATGAGAGTGGCTGCCGGTGGTCATAACATACCGGAAAGTACTATCCGTCGCAGATACGAGGCGGGTATTCACAATCTTTTTGAACTATATATCCCCATTAGTGATTATTGGATGGTAACAGACAATTCTATGTCTCCGATGGAAGTAATCGCCAAAGGATTCAAGAATGAAAAAAAAGAGATATATAATTCGGATATTTACACTAAACTTGAACATCATGAGTGAACAAGAAGTAAGAGAATTTGAAGAGAATATAGTTAAAGGAGCCAATATAGCTTTTCAACGCTTAGTTAACCAGAAAAAGAAAGAAGACGGAGAATTAGTATTCTCACGTAACGGATATATTTTCCGCGTAAAAGCAGCTGAACTTGAAAAAGGCATGTTTTAATTATATCAGAATATAAAAAAAGCGAGTGATTGTATCAATCATTCGCTTTTTTTATGGCTTTAATCCCATCCCGGATAGCCAGACGTTCACATCCAGCTATCCGGAATTCAGATTTCTTTCCTATTATTCCACCAAATCCATCTCCTCCAGCAGATAGCCGGCTCCGGCATATTTGTCGATCAGGAATAAGACATAACGGATATCGACGATGATACTGCGCTGATAGTCCGGCAAGTACTGGATATCGCCGCCTACACCTTCCCAGTTACGGTCGAAGTTGATACCGATCAGTTCGCCGTTCGCATTCAGGACAGGACTGCCGGAATTACCTCCGGTAGTATGGGTAGTTGCACTGAAAGCTACCGGCATTCGTCCGTCGGGCATCTGATAGCGGCCGAAGTCTTTGGCTTCATAAAGCGCTTTCAGGCGGGACGGTACAACAAACTCCCAATTCGTTGAATCTTCCTTTTCCATCACACCGTCCAGAGTGGTCTGGCAGTTATAATAAACGGCATCCTTCGGACGATAGCCTTTCACCTGTCCATAGGTCAGGCGCAGAGAGAAATTGGCATCGGGGAAATTGGCTTTATCCTGATACATTGCCAGCAATCCTTTTACATATTCTTTATGAGCCAACGCATATCCGGAATCGAAATCGGCCAGAGCAGCATTCAGATTCGCTTTTTCCTCCTGCACGGATTTGGCAAACAAGATCATCGGATCCTGCTCCAGGGCTTTCACGGAAGGACGCGTTTTGAACTTATCGAAGTTCTCTTCGCTTCCGTAGATAGATTTATCAAACAGGTAATCGACAAAACGGTCTACATCACCTTTGAATTTCTTGTCAATCAAAGAGAAATAAGCAGGCTGGGACTTTGCGGGAACCAGGCGGCGGTATTCCTTCAGCATGACCTTTGCAATCTTCTTGTCTACTTCCGGGGCATAATCCTTATCGGCGAAACGATGGTAAGCCATATCCAGCAGACGGATTTGTTTCTGTTGCTCGTTGCGGTCTTTTCCTCTCAGGGCATCACTGACGGACTGCACCTCTGTCGGTACTTTTGTAAATTCAATCCCACGCAGGATAGCCTCATCCAGCATCCAGCTACGGAAACGGAGGTCTTTCCGGTCGGAAACTATCTGTTCGAGGGTCGATAAGGCTTCCGGGTAGCTTGATTCGTTATTCTTTTGCGCCCAGGCAATCAGACGGTCTTGTTCTTCTTTTTTTACCTGCTCGAAGTTACGTTTCTTTATTGCCCAGTTGCTTCCGATAGCATTCTTATAGGCATTGGTCGAACCGGCATATTTGCTGGCGTACTGAATACGGACAGATGGGTCTTTCAGCATCTCGTCCAACATGACTTCCTGGCGAAGGTTACGGATATTGATACGAACTGTATTGTCTATGTCGCGACGTTCGGCCACCTCCCAGGAGGTATAGTACTTGTTTGTGCGGCCGGGAAATCCCATCATCATGGCATAATCGTCTTCTTCAACACCTTTGACGGAGATTTTAAACCAACGTTTCGGACGCAACGGGACATTCGATTCGGAATATTCCGCCGGATTACCGTTCGCATCGGCATAGACACGGAAGACGGAGAAGTCGCCGGTATGACGCGGCCACATCCAGTTGTCGGTATCCGCACCGAACTTACCGACAGATGAAGGAGGAGCACCGACCAGGCGGATGTCGGAATAGATTTTCTTCGTGAACATATAATATACGTTACCTCCGTAGAAAGCCTTAATCTCTACTTCCGTACCGGGATTATCCTGCAGGAACTTTTCTCCGACTTTGGCTTTCGCCAACCCGTTCAGGTATTTCGGGGAAAGGAAGTTCATGCTTTGCGGGTCTGTATCTTTCTCCAGTTCTTTCTTTACATAATCGGTTACATCTTCTATCTTGTCGATGAAGGTGACGGTCAGTCCGGGGTTCGGTAATTCCTGCTCACGGGTTGTCGCCCAAAAGCCATCGGTCAGATAATCATGCTCCAGCGTACTGTGTTGTTGTATCTGGCCATATCCGCAATGATGGTTTGTCAGCAACAGGCCGTCCGGCGAAACGATTTCACCTGTACAGCCTCCGCCGAAGATAACGACCGCATCTTTCAGGGATGCGGAATCAGGACTGTAGATATCGTAATCCTGCAATTTAAGTCCCAGCGCCTGCATTTCCGGAAACTTCTGCTGCTGGAGTAACGGAAGCAACCACATGCCTTCGTCCGCAACAGCGGGCAATGACAGGGCGGCGGCCAGAACGGATAATAAGATTTTCTTCATGGTGTTTTATTGTTTAAATTATTATTATTTCTTTGTCCATTGGGAATAGGGTTCCTTAGTCAGCATCGAATTGTAATATCTACGGTCTCCACTGACCTCTTCCCCTATCCAGTCGGGTTTCTCAAACGGTTCATCTTCGGAAGCCAGTTCTATTTCGGCCATAACCAGGCCTTCGTTGGCTCCGTGGAAGACATCGACCTCCCAGGTATGTTTACCGACGCGAACCAGATGGCGCACTTTGTCGATAGCTCCGGGTTCGCAGAGGGTCAGAAGCTGTTCGGCATCCGGCAAAGGAATCTCCTGCTCGAACTCGTAACGGCTCAGGCCTTTATCATCGGAAGGGCCTTTAATGGTAAGAAAACCTTTCTCACCTCTTATACGGATACGCACCGTACGACCGGGCTGCGAACAAATGTAGCCTTGCACGATACGCTGGGAATCGCAGACTTCTTTAGAGAAGTCTCCCTTTACAATGAATTTCCTTTCTATTTCGGTTGCCATAGCTTGTTGCTGTTATAAACCGGAGCTAATACCTTTTTCCTCAGCAGGGAAGTTGTTGCCGACGACGTCGGCAATATTGTCGACACTGTCAGCAAAATTGTCGACGCTGTCGGCAAAGCTTTCGACACTGTCGGCAACAGATTTCCTGCAAAGGTAAATAAGATTTACCCGGTTGTTATCGCCTGTTTATCAGGAGGTAATTCTTATTTGATAGTCACCATAGTGGCACCAAAACCGTATTCACGGAAAGATGCATCCTGATAATAGTATTGTTTGTATCTTGTTTTCAGTTCCTTTTCTATCGCTTTACGCAGAACGCCATCCCCTTTGCCATGGATAAAGACAATCTTTTGTCCTTTATGATTTGCGTACTTACCCAGTATTTCATGAAATTTATCCAACTGGTAGGTCAGCATATCCGCGTTGCTCAATCCGTTTGTATTGTCCAGCAGTTCCGTGATATGCAAATCGACTTCCAATACGGCGCTGTCCGATTTCTTCTTCACGATAGTCTGGGGAGTACGGCGGTCTTCCTGTACTTTCTGATACATCGCCTCTTTCAGGTCAGCCGCAGAAACAAGCAATTCCCTTTCCGGCACGTCGTTACGAACGATGGGATATACCATTGCGTCTTCCTCAAAGAAATCGTTTTCCATAAAACAATGCTGCTTATAGAACTTGACCGTATCGAGATGCAACTCTACGGAGATGGAGTTCTTCAGGGAATAAGGCTTATCCTTCTTGAAAGCAATCAGCTGCACGCATATCCGTTCGAGGTCGTTCAGGTCTTCCTTGCCGAATTCTTCCAAGAAGATTTTCGTATTCGGTTCTATCAGGCCATTGTAACGGCTGACCCAGCTGTTGTTATGGCGGTTCATATAGTTGAAGAACAGATAGTAGTTGCTGTCGTTGATGAAATAGGCTTCATAACCGCTTTGCTGCATGACCTTTGTCGGTTCGAGCGGAAGATAAGCCAGGTAGATATTCATCCGTTCCCCCTCGGCTGTTTCTTCAATTTTCACTTCCTCCTGTTTCGGCTGCGGTTTAGGAGCCGACTGTTGCACCTGCGGTTGCGGCTGTACTTTCGGACGGTTCGAACTATGCACCTGCATCTCATTCTCTCCGCCAACCACAACGCATTCACGAATCAGCGCCGGAATGTCGAATCCGTCTTCATCTTCCACCAGTACCTGGTCTTTTCCTTTAAAACCACGCACGATACCGCCTCCCGTTGTATTCAGGAAGCGGACTTTATCACCTACCTTTATATTACTCATAGCTTTTGTCGTTTATATTTCGTATCGACAAAGATACTTCATTATACCATAATATCATACAAATTTGTACTTTTGCACCCGGGTTCAACAAGAATGTGCCTGATAAACAGAGATAGCAATGGTTACAAAAACTCAACAGATAAGTATTGAAGATTATAATTATTCGTTGCCTGATGAACGAATCGCCAAGTTTCCCCTACCCAAGCGGGACGAGTCCAAATTGTTACTTTACCGTGACGGAAAGGTCAGCGAAAGCGTCTTCAAGCATATTACGGATTATCTGCCGGAAGGCTCACTGATGGTATTCAACAATACCCGCGTAATCCAGGCACGGCTGTTATTCCAGCGTGCAACAGGGGCACAAATCGAAGTGTTCTGCCTCGACCCAGCCGCCCCGCACGATTATGAACTTATCTTTCAGCAGACAGAAGCATGTAACTGGATTTGCCTGATAGGGAATGCGAAAAAATGGAAAGAGCCGGTTCTTTCCCGGGAAATTACCGTCGCTGGCCAGACGGTCAGACTATCTGCCGAAAAAGTGCAGAGTTACGGAGAGACGCATCAGGTACGTTTCAGTTGGGATGGCGGTTTCAGCTTTGCCGAAGTACTGGATGCTGCGGGAGAACTTCCGATACCTCCGTATCTTCACCGGAAAACGGAAGAAAGTGATCTAAAGACTTATCAGACTGTTTACTCCAAAATAAAAGGTTCGGTTGCCGCACCGACAGCCGGACTTCATTTCACTCCGGAAGTACTGGCCGACCTGGATGCCAAAGGTTTCGGTCGTGAAGAACTGACGCTGCATGTCGGGGCCGGGACATTCAAACCGGTCAAGAGCGAAACGATAGAAGGGCACGAGATGCATACCGAATATATCTCCGTGCGCCGCAGCACCATCGAACGGGTGATGCAGAATTTCGGCAAGATCATTGCAGTCGGCACAACTTCCGTCCGCACGCTCGAAAGCCTGTATTATATCGGCGTCACGCTTGCCACCCATCCGGATGCGACTTCCGAAGAGCTGGTTGTCAGACAATGGATGCCGTATGAGGACGCCAATAACCGTCTGACACCGACCGAGGCTTTGCAAAACATACTCGATTATCTGGACAAACACCAGCTGAATACGCTGATTACAGCCACGCAGATTATCATTGCCCCGGGATATGAATTCAAAGTTGTAAAGGGAATCGTCACCAACTTCCACCAGCCGAAAAGCACTTTGCTGCTGTTAATCTCAGCATTCGTAAAAGGCGATTGGAAGAACATCTATGATTATGCCCTGGGACATGATTTCCGCTTTTTGAGTTATGGGGATAGTTCGCTGCTATTATAATAATGAATCCCGGTCCGGGCAATATCCTATCAATCCGTTCGTTATTACATAATATAAAGATTATCCGGTGATGAATAAGAAGATTACTCCCTATATACTACTGTTTTTAACCGCATTACTGCTGTTTTCCTGCAAATCGGCGAAGCTGAGCGATGCAGAAGAGAAGCAGCGGATTGGTGAATACTTTGAGGCGGCGGCTATTTACCGGAAAGTGTATACGAAAACGTCTCCGCAGAAACGGGATCTACGCGGGTATATCGCCTACCGGATGGCTGAATGTAACCGGCTTATCAATAACACTCCGAGGGCGACCAGTGCCTATATGAATGCGCTGCGCTATGATTATCCCGACAGTATCGTGAGCCTGCGTCTGGGACAGATGTACCAGAAAAGCGGAAAATATATGGACGCCATACGCCATTACAAGGACTTCCTGTTATTAAACCCGGAAAGCCAACTGGCCCTCAACGGTATCAAAGGAAGCGAACTGGCCCCGCAATGGAAACAAAACCCGAGCCGTTATATCGTTAAGCGGATGGAGAAATTCAACTCCCGCCGAGGCGAATTCAGCCCAATGCTTTACGGTGAGAAATACGACCAGCTCTACTTCACCTCTTCCCGTACACCGAAAGGAGCCAACAAAGACAAAGACGAAACGATCAGTGCCATCACCGGCCAGCGAAACAACGATTTCTTCCTGGTCAAACAGGATGAACAGGGCAACTGGCTCGCCCCCGTCGAACTGGAGGATGAAGTAAATACCGAATTTGATGAAGGAACCCCTTCTTTCTCGAAAGACGGCAACACCATGTATTACACCTATTGCGCACAGGACCCGGAAGGACCGCGCACGTCAGAAATATATGTATCCACCCGCAGCAGTGCCAAATGGGGAAAAGGGACACGTGCCAGCATCGTGAAAGACTCGGTTACCGCCCTGGGACACCCGGCAGTCTCGCCCGACGGAAAATACCTGTATTATGTATCGGACGCTGTCGGCGGTTTCGGAGGAAAAGATATTTTCCGCTCCCGGCTCGTAGGCAATGACTTCGGCCCCATGGAAAACCTAGGGCCGGACATCAATACACCCGGCGACGAAATGTTTCCGTACGTACGCGACTCCGTCACACTCTATTTCACCTCCAACGGCCATCCGGGCATGGGCGGACTGGACCTGTTCAAAGCAACCCAGGACAGCACCGGCAAATGGCATGTCGAGAACCTGAAAGCACCCATCAACTCGATGGGTGACGATTTCGGCATCACCTTCGAAGGAGATAAGGAGAAAGGCTTTTTCAGCTCCAACCGCAATGACGCCCGCGGCTACGACCACCTGTACTCATTCGAGCTTCCTGTCATAACCATCTTTATCGAAGGTATCGTGTCTGATGTGGACGAGAATCCGATTGAAGACGCAACAGTCCGCATCGTCGGAAAAGACGGGCTGAACGAAAAAGTACTGGCAAAAAAAGACGGTACCTACCGCGTAGAACTGGAACGTGATATCCGTTACGTAATGATGGCAAGCGCCCGCGGTTACCTCAACCAGAATTTCGAACTGAAAACCGGACCGGAAGAAAAGAACGAGACGTATATCGTAGACTTCTACCTCTCCCCGATAAGCAAACCGGTAGTTATCGAAAACATCTTCTATGACTTCGACAAAGCAACCCTGCGCCCCGAATCACAGAAGGCACTGGATGAAATGATTAAGATGCTGAACGACAACCCGAACGTAACAATCGAATTGGGAGCGCATACTGACCGTAAAGGAAGCGACCAGTATAACGAACGCCTGGCACAACGCCGTGCCCAATCAGTAGTGGATTACCTGATTGCAGGAGGTATCGAAAAAGAACGCCTGGAGGCCAAAGGCTATGGCGAAAGCGTACCGAAAGTTATCAATAAGAAGATGGCAAAGAACTACGATTTCCTGAATGAAGGAGATGTATTGACGGAAGAGTTTATCCTGACGCTGACTCCCGAACAACAGGAAATAGCAGACCAGATAAACCGCCGCACAGAATTTAAAGTACTCAGAACAAACTATAACCTGTTCTAAAAGTCGTTATTCCGTTTTACTCTTCGCCAGCACTTCGGAAAAAGAGATGGGCCAGTCAATCGCGCTCATCAATGTTTCGAAAACCAGGCGGTAGTTAAGCGGAATAACCATATACTCTGAATACAGGTCACATACGGTCAGTGCCAGCATCATCTTGATGTTGTAATGCGCCCCTTTCAGGACTACCAGGCTTTCCAGGACCGAAGTATCCCGTGCCTTCTCAAAATCCTGCTCCGTCAAAAGGATTTTATTCTGCAACTGTTGATAATGGGGACAATCAGATACGGAGGCATAGCCATCCGTTCCTTCGGCGATATCCAGTAAAACACGGCAAACAGCAATCCGTTCTCTTTCTTTTGGGTTCATACGTCAATCAAGCCGCCCCGTTTCCCTCGTTTGGCATTTTTATATCATAAAGAAGCGTGGAAACTGTTAATCCATTATTCGGAACTGAGGTATCGCCAAACACCCATCGAACAAATAATAAGACAACAGCCCACGCTCTATTCTACATACAGGAGTATATATAACAAGCGTGAGCGTTCAGTTGTCTATCATCTTTGTCCGACTAGAAACTTGGCGATTTTCAGTTCCAAAGATAATATCTTAAACGCTTACATATCGTTCCCAAGGAGAGCAACCGAAACTCAAAGGACGGCTTCCCCATTGAACGAAGCAAAGATAGCTAAAAGGAAGAATATATATTCTTTGCAAAGAATTATTAACAAGAAAAAAAGATATACCAAAAGGATATTACCGGACGCAGACGACGCAGAAAGCGCAGAATAACGCAGACTTATTAATAAAAATAGTATCTGCGTTATTCTGCGCTTCGTCTGCATTCCTTACTACAAACTGGAACTACTTACTCCACCGTAAACTTATAGATACATTCACTGAGGTACTTTTCTCCCGGATTAAGCACTACACTCGGGAAATCCGGATGGTTGGGTGAATCCGGATAATGCTGTGTTTCAAGACACAAAGCACCACGATGCGGATATAAGACACCATGTTTTCCGGTATCTTTTCCATCCATGAAGTTTCCGGTATAGAACTGGATACCCGGTTCATTGGTATATACTTCCAGAGCGATACCGCTGGTCGGAGAATACGCCTTGGCTGCCAGAACATTCTTATCGCCGTTTGTATTCAGCACCCAGTTCAGGTCATACCCACGCCCAAACTGCAATTGCTGGAACGGGTCGTTAATCTGTTTGCCGATAGCTACCGGAGTACGCAAATCCAGCGGAGTACCATCAACAGGACTGATACCTACGGGAATCAAAGTGCTGTCAACCGGAGTGTAGTTGTCTGCATTAATCATAACCAACTGGTCCAACACATCGGAACCGGGAACACCGGAGAGATTGAAGTAACTATGGTTTGTCAGGTTCACAACCGTCTTCTTGTCGGTTGTTGCTTCATATTTGATACCGACAGCATTGTCATCCGTCAACGTATAAGTAACCTTGATATCCAGATTTCCGGGGAAGCCGGCTTCACCGTCTTTTGAAAGATAAGTTAACTCCAGCGCCTGGTCGTTCAGCTGCTTAGCATCCCACATGCGAGCGTGATAACCCTGCGGACCACCATGCAGGCAATGCGCACCGTTATTTTGAGGAAGCGTATATTCAATATCATCCAAAGTAAACTTACCCTGATTGATACGGTTTCCGTAACGTCCGATCAAAGCACCATAGTTTCCGTCCGACTGCACATACTGCCCGATATTATCATAACCCAGCACGACATCGGTCATTTTTCCATTCTTATCCGGAACCATTACAGAAACCAGGCGTCCACCGTAGTTTGTAATACAAGCCTCTGCCCCATTCTTATTCTTCAACACATACAAGGCGGTCGGCTTACCTTCCACTTCCGATACAAAATCAGACTTCATTAACCCGGAGAGTGTAGCCTCTTCTCTTTTTTCGCCGCATGACAGCAATAAACACATTGCCATAACAGCCATACATAGTCTTTTCATTTCAAATTGATAAATTAAAGTGTTTGTTGGATATAGGGCAAATATACGCCATTCTAGTCAGAATCTCCTTCATCCTCCGAATAATAATATCTTTTAACGAACCCGGAACTTCATCGTCTGTACACCTTGTTCTCCTTCGACTCTCAAGGAATAAATTCCAGCAGGAAGGGAGGACAGGGAAACGGTTTCTCCCGGACGGGCAGAATAGTAGACCTGTTTTCCACTCATTGCATAGACTGTCAGGTTTTTGTAATTACCATTCAGATACAGGATATTGTCAACGACGGAAATCAAATCGGATGGCAATTGTACTTTTTCTGTTGAAACCGGGTCTTTATAGATCAGTTCCACATTTTGCACCGATAAGGTATTATTCTCCTTTATCAGGCTGCGATTACGGTAATCGGCACCGGATATGGTTATATTCATCTTCTCCGGGGTTTCTTCCGACAGGTAGTCGACAGGTACCGAGATACGCGTCCAGTCGGATAACTCGTCTTTTATTTCAAATTCAGCTTTACCGATCAGGGTAACAGAACCATTCTCCGCCAGCACGTCTTTCTCATTATCGATCAACTCTTTGCCATCCGGACTTTGGGAAACGACTGTTCCTTTCCAGAGATAAAGGACCATCCAGGCAGTTTCTTCCGCAACGACTTTACGTTTGAATACACCGACAATAGAATCCGGACGATGGGTAAATTCTATTCCTCCGGTTGTTCCTCCATCACTCTTGGATATATCCGAAATATTGGCATATACCCAGGGAGTTCCCAGAGAGATATAAGCCGGTGCATTCGACCCGATTCCGAACAAACCGACAAACTGGTTAGTCAACTGCACGGAGCCATCCGAATTGCGGGTTACCAACTCTTTCTTTACACCCATCTGACTGACATTCGATGCCTTCCAGAAAGCCGGTTGCTTGCCGACCCCATTATAGCCGGTCTCCCATTCAGCAGAGAAATCGCCATTGGGAACAGACTGGGCACTCACATAACTAAAAAAAGCCGCTCCTTTAATAATCAGGACACAGCACAAAATCCTTAGTAGAAATTTACTCATAATACATTACTTTATAGTGGTTTACATGACAAATATACAAAAGCCCCCCGGAATAATATCCGAGGGGCTCCGATTTTTTTATCCACTTCCCGAAAGGGAGACAGGAAATATTACTTCTTAACAATCTTCACAGTCTTCGTTTCACCATTCGTCAGGACGATCCGTACCAGATAGTAACCGCTACGCAACTGACTCAGGTCGATAACCTGCTCAGGATTCCTGAACAATTTCTGAAGTTTACCGGATGCGTCAATCACATAGATTGCTTCTACCGGCATTTCGGAAACGACTGTCGCATTGTATTCTACGATTGTAGGATACAAACCGACACCTTGTAAAGTGATCGACTCATTGCCTACTGCGCCCATCTTCACATTGAAAGTCACAGAATCACGATGTGACAAGTGGTTTGTAGATTCCGGTATAGTGATATATACCTTGGTTACACCTTCGGATTTACCGATAACGTGTACGCCTTCTACATGGTTACGCAGGCCGGCAACATCAATATGCTCAGCAGCGAAAGATATCTTCGCCGGAGATTCGCAGTTCGCATACAGCAGAACGGAATCACCAACTGTAATCGTTGTCGATTCGACTGAGAACTGTAATCCGGCTGCTGCTTTCGCTATATTCAACTTGCCAGGAACCAGTGTCACGGCGTAGTTGTCTTCATCCGAACTCAGACAGTCGATAACCAGATCGTAAGTGCCGGCATTGACCGGTTTCACATTCGTTTTCACCGTGTAAAGGAAGTTCAGGGCATCCGGATTATCGTTACCGACGAAGCCTTCATATACAGGTTTAAATTCCGGTATTTCATCACCGTAAACGATGTTGACGGTACCGGCACTGATCTTCAATAAAGCCTTCGATACAGAAAGTGTTCCCGTACCTCCTACGATTGTATAGTTCGCACCCGGATCGCCACCTTCTACATACAATGTATAACTACCGGCACCGGTTATGTCGCCGGAAACTTTTACAGAAGGAGCAGAAGCCGCCTTGAAGTCATCGCTACCGATAAAGCCGGAATAAGTATATTCGAATGTAGACGGCAAAGCCTCGCCATAAGCAATCAGTGCATCCTTCGGTTTCACATATACTTCACGCGGATTGATCTGCATCTTTTCCTTGCGAACAAGCAGTTCGGAACCGTTATGTTTCACAAAGATGGAGATGTTATAGGTTCCCGCATCGACCGGCAGATCGTAATCACCGTTATAAGTGACAATCGGAGTGTATTCGGTAATACCCTTCAGATCGGTCAGTTTTACATCGGCTGCTTTACCTTTACCATCGTAATCAAAGACCATATTACCCAATACAACATTGTAATCTGCTTCGTTTTTCAGGCGTACCACCTTGAATACTTCCGACTTCAACGCTTCTTCCTGTCCGGATTCTGCATTGTAACGGGCAGTAATGGTAACACCGTCGTTTTCTGTCAGCGCTTTTGCACGCAGATACCAGATGCTTTCCACCTTCTCTACCTGGATCAGAGCCGGATCGGATGATTCGTAAATAATCTGTGAACCTTCGGCAATCACGGTCGATCCTTGTTTTACAACGGCATTCAGACGAACCAGGTCACCCACGATCAATTCATTCTGTATCGGAGTCCAAACCATGACATAACTATTATCCGGATACACCTGATAGCGCGCCTTTCCTACAATTGTAATTTCGTAGTTCGGATTTTCCTTGTTGATATCAGTGATACCGGTCAGTTCATAGGTGCCTACCGGTAAGATACCTGCCGGACGGTTATTTAGAACCAGATTCTTGATACGGTTTCCGACAGCTACGGTAGCAGTCGAATCCAGGCTGTTAGCCGATTCGTCGAGCTTGAAGCCTTCGTAAGAGATAAACTCTTTCTGAACTTCCGCCTTATTAAATTCAGGATCGGCTGAACCGTATGCTCTCTTGATTGTATCCAGACGGATGATCAACGGAGCTTTCATCACTTCCAGGCGGACACTGTCGTTGGTCATTGTTCCGGGAACCAGAGTGTTCATAATCAACTTATAGTTACGGTCCTTTGCCTGGAACGGAGGCTGGATGGACTTATCTTCAGTAACCACCTTGATATGCAGTGTGTCGTTGTAAGAACCTGCATGCAACGTATTATCGGCAGCAACTGGCTTAACGACAACTTTCGGCATGAAGTCGATGATATCGTCAGGAGTTGTTGTTGTCTGATATTTCGCATCGAAGATGGCTAAGCCACGCTTTTTGTCAGCGTCATTCGGTTCGAATGTCCAGGTCGTATCCTTATCGGCTTCACCATATACACGGTCAACAATTACTTTCCATATAGCCAGCGGACGCTGGTTGATAAGGAACGAACCGTCAACGGTTTTGAATGCGTAGTTCAATGAAGATACTTTGTCGATGTTATCCACTTTGGCAACATACAGGCTGTCTTCTTTCTGATTCGGTTTCTCACGCTTCAGGTTTACTTCAGTCTTTTCAGTTGCTTTCTTGCCTTCATAATCGAAGTATCCGGCAAGCGGAGCTACTTTGAAGCCTTTGTCGCCTTCGGCTGTCGCAGAAATATAATTTACTGCCTCAGCTGTTTTCGAGAATGCATAAGAAGGAGCTACAGCAGCAGGCTTTTCCGCTCTCTTCTTCAACCAGAAGTATCCGTCGGGATTCGGTTCACCATAAATTTTCTGCATAACTTTTACATTCTTATCATCGATAGGAACTTCCTGGTAAGCATCAAACACAGTGATTGTAATCGTATCTTTCTTCACTTCGTATTTACCCGCAGCGATAGCTTGGATATCGTAGTTTGACAATCGATAGGCAACCTGAGTTACTGAAGCCTCATTCAGTTCATAACTGTATGTTCCTACGTCACTCTTCGGTTTATTCACAGCAGCAGAAATAGCCGTATGAGTTACCGCTAGATTATCTCCTTGGAATAAACCTTCCAGCGTCTGTTCATTTTTCAGTACCCCTTCGGTAATAACGAGTTTACTACCGGGAACTGTTGCGATATTTGCATCGTCATACAAACGTGCACTGTCGGGAACAGCCAATGTCAAAGGCGACTTCTTTACAATCAATAAACCTCTATCGGGCCAGCTATTCGACCATACCTGCAAATCCAGATTATAGTTAGCAGCCTGTCCACCGGCCAATTCGATTACATAGGTACCGGGAACGGAGTTTTTATCTGCTCCCGAATAAGAAACCGTAGGCAATACATTCACTTGTGAATTAGTAAAGATAGCCTCCGTATCATCATTCACGAACCCGCTGAACACAAAGTCTTTGGCAGACCAGGGAGTCGCCGGGTTTTCGTCTCCGTAGAAACGGCTGGTGTCTTTGGCTGCAATGCTCAATGTAGCCTTATTCACTGTCAATGTTCGAGTTATAGTAGCATCACTCCGATTACTGGTAAAGAAAACTACATTCTCACCATTTGCCGTATAGCTAAAATAATCCGAAAGATTATCGGCTACAAACCCAAGAGCCTGTCCGCCTCCGACTGTCGGCGTCGCAGAAAATTTCAATACACTGGCTACGGTAGCACCGTCCTTGAAAGATACGGTTCCATTCAAACCGCTGGTCGTTCCGTCCTCTGCTTTCACATACAGATAACTAAAACTGCTACCTGTCAAGCCAGCATCGGAAACAACCGTATTCATGTCCTGTCCATACGTCATCGTTACCGGATCAGCGGCATTGAAACTTACATATATGGTATCGGGAACAGCCGTTTGCGCCTGCATGATACCGCCTGAAACAAGCATCAGGGGAAGCAGCATAAGCTGCTTCCTCGATGTTAATATTGATTTAATATATTTCTTCATACTAAATTAGTTTTACAGGTTACTTCTTAATGATCTTCACAGATTTGAAGGTTCCGTCTTCCAATGTTACATTGAGCAGATAGATACCTGATCCAAACGATGACAGATCAATAACAGATCCCGGTTTGCGAATTACTTTCTGTAACGTACCGTTCATCAACAGCAATTCAACTTGCTTGATTTCAGAAGGAGCGGCCACTGTTACAGAATGGGTAAACAGTCTCGGATATACTTCGATGTAGTCTGTTACTGTGATCTTTTCGTTATCGACAGACAGATATTCGTCGTCTACAAGGAATGTTACCACTACAGGTTCAGCTGCGTTATAGTTCTTGTTACCATGCTGCATAGCTGTAACCGTTACGGTTCCGGAAGTAACCGGAGTCAGAATCCATGCATCTCCAATCTGGTTCACATAGGCTACTGCATCGTTAGACGAATTGAATGTTACAGGAAGTTTACTTGAAGCAGAAGCGGTCAGAATAACATCACCACCTTCTACGTCGATCACGCTTTCCGGATTCCATGTAATCTTCTGCGAAGCGGCGATAACAGAATATTTGCCGTCCACGTAAGAAACTTCGTAGTTGTCTGAAGTATAGTTATCAGAGAATGTGATCGGATAAACTCCTGCATCTGATGTTCTTGTAACAGTCGAGCTGATACGCGGAGCGAAACCAAGATCTTTCAACGTCTCACCTTTCACGAAACCTGTAGCTGTATAAGTCAGTTCTTCCAGCTCCTTGCCGTAAACCGATTCCTTATTATCTGCCAGGATCGTCAAAGCAGCTTTGCTGACTTTCAGGAATCCGGAAACATAAGTAACCACATAATTGCGACCGAAGTCCTGTGCCGAATACGGAGTCAGTTTATAAGAACCGGCCTTGCCGTTGTATGCTTCAATACGTACAACCGGAGCCTGTCCCACCTTGAAGTCTTCGCCATTCAGGAAGTCATTCTTATTATAATCGTAAGCATTCGCATAAGAAGGCAATTCATCGCCGTACTTAATATCGAAACTGCGGGCAGTTACAACAACAGCCTTCGGAGCGATCACCATCTTATTCTTAGCAGTGTAAGCATAAGTGACAGAACCAAGTGTAGCCTTCACCGTTACAGTATATACGCCGGCATCTGTCGGAGCATCCTGTGATGACGGATAAGTTGTCGGTACCGAACCCAGCTGGTCGCCTTCATAATAGATACTGAAGTCTTTCACTTCTTCACCTGTTTCTACGTCGGTCACCTTCACGCTGACAGTTCTCGGATTGCCGTCGTAAATACTTGTTACGTTGGAAACGATTACATTTACTTTAGCTGCGTCACCTTCCGGAGCGATCACTTTGATCGTACCTGTTACAGGAGTTGCATCTTCGTACGTATCGTCACCGTCTGCATATACCGTGATGGTTACATAATCGTCGCCTTCCGTACGTACATGACCTGTTACAGCATACTTGCCTCTGGCAACTTCAGACAGGATAACACGTTCGCGGTCGTTGCCCGACAGTTCGTAACGGATATCATTGATAGACGGCTTGCCGTCAGCTTCCGATTTCAGATAAGCAGACAACTCAACTGTTTCACCAACCGGTATGACCAGATTACGCTGATCTTCCGGCCAGATGATCGTACGGCGGATCTTGTCGATAGACAATGTTCCGTTTTCATGCGTTACCGTATAGTTGCGTGCAACACCTTCTGTCGTGAAGTAGATATCGTAAGAACCACGTGAATCGGATTTAGCATCCGTAGCGATCTTCGGCATTACCGAGAATACGTCTGCCAGATTTTCATATTCATTATTCTTCAAACCGATATATTCGATTTCAAGAGCCGGATTACCACCGCCATACGGACGGCTATAACTCTTCGCACGTACTGTCAACGGAGCCTTCGTAACCGTCAGACCTGCATTAACAATAGTAGCACCTGTGATATCGAAGTTCGGAAGCAATGCTGCAATCTGTGCGGCAGCCGAAGAAGTCAGACGTAATTCATACGTACCAACATCTGTTTTCTTATTAACACCCGACAAATCCAGCCAGCTTGTACGGTTCACATTTTCTGCATTCAGCAATTTGCTGATCTCTGCCTGGAATGCGTCAGATAATTCACCTGTCACAGCGGCATAAACGTCGGCATCTGTTGCATCTTCCCCATATTCACGGGTTACAGAAAGAGTGATAGTCAAATCTGCTGCTGTCAACGGAGCCGGAGTCACAGTTACTTTTGCCTGCGTTTCACTAGCGGTAAACTTAACACCGATAACCGGAGTAAGCATCTCTTTCACCATTGCACCGACTGCACGGATCTGATAGTCTCCTACCGGAGCATCAGCCGCGTAGACACTCACCTCACTCGGCAGAAGCGTTTCGAACAAGTCAATTACATTCTTGTCTGCCAGCAATTTTGCAGCAGTCAGCTTCGGTTCTGTTGCAAATACAAGTTTTGCATTCAGGTCGGAGTCTTTTGTTACCTCTGTACCATATACTTTTGTATACGTATC
Source organism: Parabacteroides sp. AF17-3 (assembly GCF_003635445.1). Taxonomy (NCBI): domain Bacteria; kingdom Pseudomonadati; phylum Bacteroidota; class Bacteroidia; order Bacteroidales; family Tannerellaceae; genus Parabacteroides; species Parabacteroides sp. AF17-3. The sequence goes on from NZ_QTMM01000012.1 coordinate 226,215, forward strand.
CTTTGCAGTTTTCACTTCTACGGTTGCCGGAGTCACTTTGAGGTTAGCCAGATCGGTATCCAGCTGGATTTCAAAGTTACCGATAGCAGCCTTCAAAGTAGAAGCGTCTATGATACGGAGTTTGAATGTTCCCTGAGTTACATTATTTTTGATTGAGTCAACCAATACACTGTTCAACGTATTGCCGTGGAACTGAAGTTTATCGTTGCGGTACAATGCCCAGTGCAGTTTATTCGTACTGAACAGCTTATCCCAACGGGCTTTCGTCATTGCAGCGGTCGGGGTTTCCGGATCTTCCACCAGGGAAACCAGGCTAAAACCATAATCATCAGCCGCCAGCGTCAGGTTAGTCAGATCATAAACAGGAGCACCGCTCATAATCGTCCAGATACCCTTAAGCTCTTTTTCGTTGAATGTCACCACAACACCCGGAGCAACGACTTTCACAGCCTTAACGGCAGTAATAACCTCGGTATCAGGTTCTGTTGTAACTTCCGCACCCTCAATTGCATAAACGAAGGTATAGTCGGCAGATGTCAGATCTACTGTATAGTCATATTCGCCGATTACCGGATTCTGTTTATCCAGTTGAGCTTTGGCAGTCACCAGGTCGACAACCAATGTATAGTCACTCTTGATCTTACTTCCGTTCAGAGCCACGATATCATCATAGATCTGCTGAACGATCTGGGCTTTTGTCGCCTTACCGAAGGTGAACACAGCTTTCGCTGCAGTTTCTTCTTCAGCTGTTGCAGCCAGATAAGTAGGCAAAGTAATAGTCAGTTTACGTTGACCGATCTGCACAGAATTCTGTACGTTATGGAAGTTGCTTCCGAATTGATTGTCAAGCTGGAAGTTTGACAACAATGCCGGGTCGAGCACATCCACTCTGTAACCGTAATCACCGTTCTTCGGCATCGTTTCCGTTGCTTCAGCCTGACAATCAGCTGTTGTCAGCATTACCTTGAAGAGGTCGGCCGGATTTTCAAAACAAGTATAACTACTCAACAAACCTTCGTTGGCAGCCAGGAACTGACTGAGGATGTCTGCTTCGATAGCAACCTTGCGTTTTCCGTAACGATAAGAGATATCCGTCGGGAAAGTGAATACAACCGGAGCTGCATTTACGACCAATGTCTTCGCACCGGTTTCTCTTATTTCGATATTATCAGTTACCTTCTGAACGAATGCAACCGAATAAGTATATGTCTTAACAGCGGTTGTTCCTTCTTCTTCTATATTATTAATAGTAACGGTGAAACTCTTCTGAGGCTTAACACCCGTCTTTGTTACCAGTTCAAAGAACTCTTCGTTTGCCGGGTCTTCCAATACAGCCTTCTTTACAGAGTCAAGTAAAGCGACTTTTGTATTGATATCCCTATAAGTCACATTTACTTCCGGCAAAGTGAGCGTACGTTTCGCTTTCACGATGCGGAGAGCCAGTTTCGCAATTACATCATTACCGTCTTTAGTCAGATGGATACTGCTTGGTGCTATATAATTTAATGTATAGTATTCCGAGAACTGAGTATTTGAACTTGTCACCACTTCGTAACCATACAAGTCGGAAACCTGCGGATAGCTTTCGCCGGCAATACGCACCGGAACATCGCCTGTAGAAGTTTCGTTGTTGATCAGATAGGTCTTCACTCCCCAGTTATTCAGGTCGGGAACCGTTACACGGTCGGCACCCGGAGTCAGTCTGAAGTCACTCAGCAGAGCCAGTGCATACTCATCGGCCGTCTGTCCGAACGGACGTTCCCACAATGGCAGTTGCACATTGATCGGAAGCGGATATTCAGCCAGCGACTGGCCGTTATCGGTCAACCGTACAGAACGGAGATAAGTAGCTGTTGTATAACCGAACAATTCTATCGGGATGATAAGACCTCCATCTTCATTCGTTACTTCAATCTTCTGAATATTATCATTCGGATTGAATACTACCGTATAAGAGTAAAGATCTCTACCGATTGCCGGCACCAATGTCAGGCTGGAAATGTAAGCCCCCTGCATATCCGGGTTCTTCAAAAGCAGGTCAGCCATGATCGCTTTTTCGATCATTTCATTGGAAGCGCCTTCTTTCTTGAACTCATATTTGTAAAGTTTCACTTTTGCGATCGGACGCGGCGTGATATTTACTGTTCCTTCAAACGTTGTCGGGCTATGCGGCTGTCCGTTCACTGTTACTTCAGAGAACAGGGCATCCAGGTCGCCACTTAACGTTACCCGGTAAGTAGCCGTACCCATATTTTCCCTAATCCGGTTATTCGTGATCTGTACATTTTCTATGTACTCAATATTGTACGGATTTGCCAGATAGATATATTCGCGAACCTTATCCGCAACCTGTTCCCGGGTCATATCCTTCACATACTGAACGGTATATTCACCGAATGTAAAGTTGATCGCCGGACGGGGAACGATAGCAATGCTTTTAGAATAAGTGATCTCGATTGTCGTACCTTTATCAACGATATTGATCCGCTGATTAGTCGGAGTTTCTATTTCCTGCAAGGTTGCGCTCTTCGTGATGATGATCTTATAACCGAACGAATCGTCTGTTTCCGCTATCGCATTTTTATTGCTCAGGTCATTATTGATCAGGCGAACAACGAACGTTTCATTTCCTAAAACGCCGGCATTACGAACCAACAGATCGCTCTTGATACGGCGGATGACCGCATTCGGCAGCATATCTTTTTCGTAGTCGATCTGATAGTTACCCGGATAAATCAATGAATGGGTGGTTGGCAATGTTGTTACGAATAACAGAGAGTTACTAAACGTACAAACATTTCCATTTACAACCAGATTAGCAGATGAGACATTCCCATTTGTTACAAAATTCGAATTTGTCTGAGCCAGATCACCCTGGACCGTCACTTTATAACCCAGATAGGTGTTATCTGCCATACCGGAAGATACCGTACCACCTGTTACCTCAACCTGAGGAACCAGGTTTTGGTCCACCATCTCCGGATTAATATCCTGAATCAGACGTTTCAGCATCGTAGCCGTAGCAGTGTTATCAGCATAGTCGCCAATACGGATCGGGCTTGAAACAAAATCGGGAAGCTTCACCTGTAACGTGTTTTTCCCAATCGCAATCGCGCTTACAATATCATAGCTCCATTCAGTAGTATTTAAAGAAACGCTTGCTCCACCTACGCCGGCAGAGACATTGCTGCCTGCACCATAATTCGGTAGAAGCACCACGCGATAACTATATACATTACCCGGAACTAACCGCCCCGTAGTTATTTCACTGGTGAAACCATTACCTGAATATATTTTTATCTCGGAAATAAAATCATCGGATGAAGTTATATTATTCCTGATCAGATTCTTTATCCGGTTCAAATTAAGATTGGATGCCGGATCCAGTTCGCCTAAGCCTCCAACCTTTTCCGCAAACACAGGGAATACCGTATTATCGATCGGCTTTTCCTTTACAATCAGTTGCTTGGTTGAAATATAAGAACCTGTCGCCTGCTTGGTACAATTGGTCAAACCGGGTTCATAAGCAAACTGATCTGTCGGAGGAAATGTAATAACCACATCATACTTTCCGGCTTCCAACATATTATTTCCGGTATATTGAGCGGAAACGCCGTCTTTAACCAGAAAAACCGAAGCATCATTAAATGAAACTCCGGGCATATCGAGCACCTGTATTTTAGAATGTAAATCACTAACAGATGTTCCATACACATAATTCCCCCAGTTAGCCGGGAATTTCAAATCACCGACTGCCTGGCGGGCTTTGATCTCGATAGCATTTGATACAACTACCTGATCATGATCCAGTTCGCCGAACAGAGTTGCAGGATTTATATTCCCTGTACCGATCGTCCGTTCAAAATTTAACGTAATGGAACTGGTGGAAGTCACTTTAAAAGTGTAGTTATAACTTCCTGCCACCAAATCACCGGTCTGATCCCCACCGTTACCTCTGATAGTAACATCGGATATAATCGCTGCCTGATCACTCTGATCGACAACTCCCTGCAATAAACTTTGGATATGGGATTTTAACTGCTCCGCATTAGCGTCACTGGTTCCTTCATAATATGACAGGACATCTTTTACGGGGACATAAATGTCTGCTGCAGCCGCTTGTGTAATATACCCTCCCAATAGTAGCACGAATATAAGTAGTCGCCTACTCACATCGATCAAGTATACTTTTTTCATACGCTATTATTTTTATTAGTTTATACTTCAATCAATAGATAGTAAGTGCTTATAATCAAGTTATATAACATAATATAAACCCTGACAAAAGAAACTCCGCCAGGGTTTATATCCGCTTTCATTCTTCACAGAGCTAGGGCGGAAGAATTTATATTTCATTACTTTAGTATTAATACCCGCTTTTTCGTCCTCACGGATTAGTTGGTGTCAGGTAGAGGCATTGCAAGCAACACCTCTACTGCCGCCGCGCGGTTATCTATTTTAAATTATTGATTATAAACTTCTTTATATCAATAGTTATTCATTGTCTTACTTAACGACAGCCTTCACTGTTGTTCCATCAACTACAACAACTACGATTCCTGCCGGAGCATTGAATGTAACATTGTCGGAATTGATTGTCGTGTTAGCAATTGTCTGACCCAATACGTTGCTGATGACAACATTCTTGTTAGCAGCATTCAGGATCGTTACCTTACCCTGGCCACCCAGAACTGTTACGTCAGTTGTATTGATAGATTCGTTGGATACCGGATCATGTTCGTCAGCTTCATCGAAGTAGATGTCACCTGTAGAGGTAGCAGTCTTAGATGTAGCGAAGTCATAATAATCTTCCGACGGAATCATTTCTTCACCTCCTACACATTCGTTGAATGCACGTACACGTGCCGTGTAAGCAGTTTGCGGGATCAGGTTATGAACAGCTATTGAAGTGGATGTTGCAGAAACCTTGAACGATTCTTCACCGTCGAAGTTGATATCATCCTGCCATTCGTAATATGCTGTAGGCAATGAACCTACTTCTGTTCTCCAGTCACCTGTATTGAACTCGCCACCGTTGATAGGCATACCCGGAACAGGTTTTCTAACCATCCATGTTGCAGGAGTATCGAACAGATAGATATCGATCTGATGTGCATCTGTCTGGAATCCTTCCATCAGGCGGATCGTATATTTAACCGGTTTCGTGATGTCTGTAGTCAGTTCCATGTTGTCCATCTGGTGGGCAATCGGAGCATAACCCCAGTTTCTGTCGATCGGCTGCGTATTACCCTGCAATTCGAAGTTGTCTACACTTACCTTAGTTACTTCTTTCTGCGGTTTACCTGCTGCATCTGTATATTCTTTAGTTACTTCCAACCAGTAGTTAACTTTGTTATCACGGTGGATAACATCACCTGTTGCGTTGAACAATTCAACCCAAATAGTCTTGCTTGCATCGTCAGCACGTACTTCAGACATAAATACATCTTCAGAAGTGTACTTCGGAGTGAAGCGACCTACAGCAACCTGATAGTACTGAGCACCCGGAGTGGCTGTCCACTTGATACGAGCATCGCTACCACCTACGTCACCTGGTTCCATATCTTTAATATACGGCATTTCAAGACCGGCAGTGAATGCCAGCGGCAGATCCTTCTGTACATCACATACAGCCGACAGAGACAATGCGTTTTCTACATCGCAAAGATCTTCTACATTCGGAGTTGCACGAACATCGATCTTAGCAGCTACGTCGCCACGAAGAACATCGTTCACCAGGTCGTTTTCACCACCCTTGAATGTATAAGGATTTTCTTCTGCTGTTGCAGCCAGTTCCATAGATTTCTCACGGATGAACAGTTTCACTTCTTTTGCTTTGTTTGTTCCGAATGTGAACAAGTCAGAAGCACTCAACAAGTTGATTTCCTGTTCTATCTTAGATTCTTCACCACTTACAGTAGTACCGTAATGAGGCAGGTCACGACCCTGGATATAGAATACAGAATCTTTAGAAGCACCACCATTTACAACACCGAACTGGAAGGCATCAATCTTATTCTTACCGGCAGCGTCAGAACTGAACCATACTTCAGGAACTTTCACGTCACCCTTGATACCGGCAGTCAGCGTATCGTTTACATTGATTCCGTAAGGAGCCCAAACACCCAGATGTGCCCATCTTTCGTCGTTAACAGTCAGATTATGTTTGTAATCATCCAGGTCGAAGAAGTATACGCGGTTATACTTTTCTACGTCGGCACCATGCTGTTGCGGAGCCAGACGGATAGAGTCTTTCGCATAGTAACGAGCCCACATGCCCTTTTCAGAACCACTGGTAATCGTATCGATAGTCATTTCAATACCGTTACGATCTTTCGGATCGAACTTAGCAGAAACGAGAGCCAATACTTCACCGTATTTGTTCGGAGAAATCTGAACCATAGTACCTACTGTATCTACTCTACCATAAGCCTCACCGTTCATGTCGCCCAGAACTGTTACTTCATATTCGAATGCGCCTTTCTTGTTAGAGAATACCTCCATGTCAACCGGATCAACGATGTTCAAACCTGCGATGATGAACTGACCGTCGCGTACCGGATAGCAAGTATTTACATAACGGGTCTTGTAATCCTTACGGAACATTTCGTTATAGATGAAGTTAGGAGCAGGAACCCAGTTTTCACTTGAACTGCTGGAAGAATTCAAAGTTGGCAGACTACCGCCACCACAAGTGTTGCAAGAACCGAACTGCTGAGTCAGGAATGAATAGAAGCTGGTATAAGAACCGATCACTTTATCTGCATTCATTGTGGTTACCAAACCTCTGTCGGTAGTACCGAATGTATAGAATTCGTTCCATCCCTTATTGTTAGCTGTAGTTGCACCGAACTGAGCTACATGGTGGAAGATATTAGGAGTACCTTCGAAACAAGAGTTCCAGCTTTCAGCAACGATCGGAACCAGGTTCACGTCATTGTAAGGTACATACTTAACAGTCATGTCAAGACCTGTTTCTTCTACATACTGTACTGCATAGTCGTCATCCAGGTCAACCTTGTAAACCAGAGTATCACCAACGCTCATACCGATAAACTTACCGAATACGGCACCGTTATATTCTTCGATCGGTTTTTCCTGAGAACCTTTCTTCACATATACTTTTGCAAAATCAAGGCTTTCTGCAGAGAACATGAATGCATTTGTATGATAAACTGCATCGTCAATGCCTTCAGTCTTAGAGAATTGTTCTTTGAAGATCTTGATAGAAGCAACTGTACCACCTTCTACATCAGGTTTCAAACCTGTAGCAAATACCTTCACAGTGTGAGGTCTTGACTCATATTTGTAACCATCCCACTCATCGTACGGAGCGAAGAAGAAGTCCTTACGGTCGATCTTTTCAAAATATTTCAATAATTCAGAGCTCATTACGCCCATAGCGTGGCTTAACAGAGACTGGTCGGTATCCTGGAACCATACGAATGTATTGTTACCGAAGATCTTGATCGGGCCTGAGTAAACTGCATCACCTACTTTGTTGATCAGATCCTGACCGCTGTAAGTATAAGTCGTACCAGACAGTACATCTTCATTTACATTATATCTTGCAACAGAAGCATCGTAAACCAGACGCGGAGCGATTGTATATGTTTCATTTACATATTTAGACTCGTCGTCACCGATGTTTACATCACCACGGTGATATTTAAAGATTGCATTGATACTGATGATATTCTTGTTGATATTACCGTCACAATCAATTACATCGACTTCTGCATAGTTACCAACTTCTTCAGGACCGTCTTCGATACAACAGTCAGGGCAACCATTTGCTTCCAACCATGTTTTCCAATCGGTATAGCTATATCCGTAAAGAGACATAGGCAAGAAACGTCCTTCGTAATAAGTTGAATCCTTCTTACCTTCTTCATTTATGAAGACGATCTTCCAACCCTTAAGATTCACATCGTCATCATAACGGCCTGTTGAATGCTTCGGAGCTTTGGTACGATTTTCCAACGTCAATCCACCGAACAGATCTTCCGATAAAGTATAATTGTCTGTACGACCGATTACCGAATTAAAGTAAGGTAAGTTCTTGAAGCTAACCTGTGCAGTCTTGAAGTCCAGATATTCGTCGAAATGAAGATCGTTCAATTCGCTATATTCAGGAATAGAAGAACCCTGAAGTTCGTAACGAGCTGTATCTGAAGCTTCAGCTGTGATTGTAGACCAGATATAATTTGCTTTTTCAAACTTCGCAACTTCCTGCGGAGCGAAATAGTAAGTGAAACGAGCGCTTGATTTGCAATCGCGATCGTCTGAAGCATCAGTCTGAACAAAGAATTCACGAGGAATCAGATAAGTAACTTTCTTATCAACACCCGGTGTACCTTTTCTGATGACTTTTGCAGGACTGCTCGTAGCCATCTCATTCAGAGAAACCCATCCTTGAACTTTCGACAGATCATTTGCCTGAGAGATTTCCATCTCATCGACGATAAACGGATATTCAACGTTCAATTCGTAATAGGCTAATTCGTCTTTCGGACCTTGAGTTCCGTCTATAGTAGCAAGGACATCACGGGTTGCACCGCTGAAAGTTGCTGTATACTCATTGTTATCCTTATTATTCTTATACAATGTATTCCACAATTCCACAGTTGTTACCAATGTATCGGCAACACAGGAAGTATTACGTCCGGCACCCGCTTCAAACACTTTCGTATTTGCAGCACCAAAAGCAACATCAGGACGATTGAACGCCAAACGAGCATTTGTAAATACTGTCAACGGTTCTGTGTTCTTTGAGCCTGTAGAAGAAACTGCATCGTCAGCAACCGATTTAGCTCCTTTGAACATAACAAGAATGATCTTGTTATCCAGAGAACCTTGTTGCCAGGAATTAGCATTTGTATTATCAGCATCAGAAACATGCGCTTTAATATGATGTGTATGCGCTGTAGCTACTTCATGATTGCTTGCCGTGAAAATTGCACGGTCGCTAACCATCTGGCCTACATATTCACCTGACAAATCATAAACATATACGTCATATGTCCAGTCGATCTTACGATTTACCAGATCAACATTACCGAAAGCACGAACGTCCATTTCTACGCTTTCAACACCTGTCAAGCCTTTTGTGCTATACAGGAAGTCTACGCGTGAACTGGCTGTCTGATTCTGATAAATACCCAAACCTGTATTGCCTTTATCATCCGTAAATTTCAGATATTCGGCAGTGTTCATTTCTTCGTGATTCTTAATATCCGAATAAGCCATTTCCAGATACTTTCCGGTAAAAGGCTTCAAATAGTTAGGAGCATCACTGTCATCCAGATTGAAGAAGGTCACGAAAGCACCGTTCATTAAACCTGCATTCATCTTTGTGAAGTCGATCAACGACTCATAGTTACCATAAGAAGTTGAATTAGCTTCCCAATGATTGTGCACATTCACCTTGTCGAGTGGCTTGAAATTATACAAACCTTCACCAACCAGTGCCGATTCGTCATTCCACGCGGATTCGGAGCTCACATTTTCATACCATTTTGCTTTTATATTAGCATAGTCTTCACCTGCTGCATTCAGCATCGGAGACAAGCCATAAAAAGCCATAGCACATAAAAGAGCGGCCGACCCGCCTTTTACCAAAGTACTTTTTCTCATACGTAAAACATTTAATTAATAAAATTATGATCTATACTCAAATTGACTATTTTTCGTCCATTTAGCTCATTTCAACCGCCTAAACCCGTAGGACACAAGAAAAAGCATTTCAGGGGAACTGTTAAATGCCTGTATATAGGCATCTTTTTTACTCATCGATTACCGATTTGGCGAGTTTAAACGTTCCTTTTTTCTCGCCACGCGTTTAAGATTCTTTTACTTTTGTAACAGGAATAGGGTATTTTGTCCTTGTTTCCGTATCGTACTGATAAGAAAGCAGATAGAAAAGTGAAAAAAGTTCTGAAAAGAATTGCAGGTTCAAAAGGAATGCGTATTTTTGCTGCAAGAAAAAAAGGAACGTTTTTTTTAGTCATTCAAAATTCGACCTCTGCCTTTGATTCATATTCAACACAAAGGATTCAGCCTATTTGTTAAAGCATCTTTTTTTACTCAACCAAAATGGTCTGTAAGTACATAAAACTAACGTACCTGTACTTTAATATTAATAAATATATATCCAAAATTATCCATACCTCCAAGCAGTATAATAAAAAATTATCTGCATTTATATAAATGTAATATGCACACTATGACTACATCTCCCGATTATCATTCTGTCACCTCCCATCAAATAAATCAGTTCAACATGCTAACGGAGATACGGGTTGGTTCAAGATTTGTCAGTAACCAAAAGATCAAGGGAAAAGTAGATTCAACGATTTCTATACTCGGAAAACAACTATTCCCGGAATCAAATACAAGAGTCTATAATACAAGTCTGTTTGTTATCCGATTCGCCCTCCTTATGAATTGCAGACTATTGCCTTCAGCTTTCAGATGTTCCGGATGGAATGTTTTTCAATACGTCCGGCTGAAGGGAGGAAACTGCTAAAAAATATATACGAGAATTCAAGGTTAAATAGCTGCCGGCAAAATAGAAGACTTTTGTCTTCAAATATATACACTTGTCATCCCAAAAGCTGTCTTGACAATTCGGAACATCTATGCTTTTAGGACGGATAACTTCCCGCCGGCCAACGGATAACTATTCGTTGGCGAACGGATGCCTACTTATCGGAATCTACTTCCTGTGTAAGGCATCCTTCAGGCGGGTCCGCTATTTTTCAACCAGTTATCTATCCTGAAATCTGAAAGGTGAAGTTTGAAAACTTTATTGGAGGGTGGTTTACAGAACGATGGACTCGCTCAATGGAGGTTAAAAATGAATCTCTTTTCGTTCCGGCAATGCCGGCATCAGTTATCGTTACCTGTCATCCGGCAATGTGACTTTTTAAATTAGTTCTTTCATCTCTTATAAATAGACAAAGGAGGTACTGTTACATACCTCCTTACCTATTGTCTCTTAAGTGCTTACCCTGTAAAGCTACCCTGTACACCCTAGTCGGTTAGGGTGTACACCTCATCCCGCTACCCTGTACACCGTAGTTGGTTACCCTGTACACCGTATTCAATTCCTCCGTACAGGCCAGTAACACTAACTAACTACTAATAAACTAGTTGATAGTAGCTTTTAATATAATAGCCAGTAACCTATGAAAGAACATTCGATGACAATTTCACCACGCTGACACAACTGTTATGCACAACTGTTGGCAAACATACGAGCTATGAATGGTTCATTTATTATCAAATGTGAGCTATATTTTCTTACTAAAGAACCAGGAGAAAAGAACATAAAAAAAATTACCTGTTGTTTTATACAAATCACTTTCGTACTTTTGTAAGCTACTATAGAGATAAAAATGAAACAATATTTAGAATTGCTGAATCGCGTATTAGCCGAGGGAGTGAGGAAGGAAGACCGTACAGGTACCGGTACACAAAGTATTTTCGGCCATCAAATGCGATTCAATCTGGAAGAGGGATTTCCTCTGCTTACGACAAAGAAGCTGCATTTGAAGTCTATCATTTACGAATTACTCTGGTTCCTTCAAGGGGATACCAATGCGAAATATCTGCAGGAACATGGAGTGCGTATCTGGAACGAATGGGCAGACCCCGATGGAAACCTGGGACATATCTACGGTTTCCAGTGGCGCTCGTGGCCGGACTATAAAGGTGGTTCTATCGACCAGATCAGCGAAGCTGTCGAAACGATCAAACATAATCCGGATTCCCGACGGATCATTGTCAGTGCCTGGAATGTGGGTGACCTGGATAATATGAACCTCCCGCCTTGTCATGCGTTCTTCCAGTTTTATGTGGCGAACGGACGCCTGAGTTTACAGATGTATCAGCGCAGTGCGGATATATTTCTGGGCGTACCTTTCAATATTGCTTCTTACGCATTATTATTACAAATGATGGCACAAGCGACAGGACTTATAGCCGGAGATTTCGTTCATACGCTGGGGGATGCTCATATCTATAGCAATCACCTTGAACAGGTAAAGCTTCAGCTTACCCGCGAACCGCGTCCTCTTCCCCGGATGGAAATAAATCCGGACGTAAAAAACATCTTCGATTTCAAATACGAAGATTTCAACCTGACCGGTTATGACCCGCATCCCCATATCAAAGGAGAAGTGGCGGTATAAACGGTGACACTATTAATTCGGAATATAAACATTACTAATAAATCGATAAGTTTATGAGTACTATTTCAATCATTGCCGCTATTGCAGAGAACAATGCGATTGGTAAAAACAACAAGTTGTTATGGCGTCTGCCTGCCGATATGCGACGTTTTAAAGATTTGACAACCGGCCACGCCGTAATCATGGGACGTAAAACGTTCGAATCTCTGCCCAAAGGACCGCTTCCCAATCGGAAGAATGTAGTCCTGACCACTTTGCCGGAAGCTGGTTTTGTAAACTGCTTCGCCTGCGAATCAATGGGTTCGGCACTGGATATCTGTGAAAAAGAAGATGAAATATTCATCCTCGGCGGTGCATTGGTGTATCGTCAGGCTTTACGCATCGCAGACAAAATGTACATCACCCGTGTACATGGTGAGTTTAAAGATGCCGATACTTTCTTCCCGGTCGTAAACTGGGATTTATGGGAAGAAGTGGAACGCCAGGAATTCCCAGCTGATGCAAAACATGCTTATCCGTACACATTCCTGACTTACGTTCGCAAGAAATAAATGATAGTACAGATAGTTTCCTGTTCACGAGGGCCTCATAAATGTTTTTGACGCCCTCGTGAATGTTTATGAGGACGTCGAAAACAATAACCTTCCTATAGAAATCCTGAACCTTACACCTCCTCATTACTTATTACCACGCCAATTCATTATTACACCTTATTAACAAACAGTTTACATCTTTTTACCCTTTCTTTGTATCTATATAGCAAAGAACGTTGTTTAACATGTAAACCCATATAGATATGAAGATAAAAGCGATTATTGTTTCCGCCCTGATACTATGCTGTATTTCAGCGGTTATCATGTATACAAATGCGGCACAACCTAAAAATGAAAGCAAAATGATTACCGAGGCTATTCAAGGTAAAAATACACCGCAACTCATCAAAGCGCTGATCAGCCGGATGAAAGAACAACTGGATGTGAATGACGATGACTTCCCCGAACTTATCAAGGAAGTGGAAAACTATGCGGCCGAATGTAAAGAACCGGCTTCTACAGCCGTACTCCATTCGATGGTTGCCGAGATGTACAATCAGTATTATACGATGAACCGCTGGAAGATTAATCAACGGACCGACCTGGCCGGATACGTTCCCGAAGATATCCGCGAATGGACTTCAAACCTTTTCACGAATAAGATAAAGGAAGAATTGACCGCATCCCTGCAACCGGCAAAACTGCTGCAGGAAACACCGGTATCCGATTTCAAAGCCATACTGGAGACAGGAAAAGACACGCCTGCCCTACGCCCTACATTATATGACTTTCTGGCGTTCCGTGCTCTTGACATCGCTCCTTCCACAGAGATATATGAAGAACTTATTGCCTATCTGAACACGCAACCGGACAAAAAAGCAGCCATGCTTGCCAACCTGGACTACCTGAGATTCAAATATACCACCCGCTATTCCGAACAGGCAAGAGATAATTATACCTCCGCATTGGATAGCCTGTTAGCCATCTACGGTAATAAAGATTATTCCGTGGAAATCATTGCCGCTAAACTGAATAACGGATTTTACGGATATGGAACAGAAGCCAATATAGATTCTCTGAAAGCTGCCGAGTACGAACTTTGCAAAGAAACAATTGCCCGCTTTCCGAACTATGAACGGATCGGCCTGATAAAAAACAGGCTGGCCAATATGCAAAACCCGTTCCTGCAAGTCAACACAGACAATACTGTATATCCGGGGAAAAAACTGACTCTAAAACTCACATATCAAAATATCCGGCAGATTACCGCCCGCATATACAAGAGTTTGAAAACTCCGCAACAGACACTTAATTATAATGCCCAGGATACTGCAAACAATTTGGGAACCCTGGTCAAAGAAGTTACTTTTTCATTAAAAGTACCGAATACCTATACCGAGCTGGATACGAACCTCGTCATCCCGATGGACCAGACAGGATTGTATGAGTGTGTTATTACTGCTCCCGGAACGAATCTGAAAACGAACAATCTATTTGAGGTAAGCCGTCTGGCTGCCGTTTCACGCAGTATGCAAAATGGAAATACGGAAGTATTGGTGACCGATTATTTAAGTGGCAAACCAATCACTGATGCCTCAGTAACTTATTATTCGGGAAAACGCCGTGAGATGCAACCACAGGGAACCGTAAAAACAGATAAAGACGGCATCGCTGTCTTTCCACATAAACGCGATATGATGGCTTATCAGGTGGGCCGTCCGGGAGATTCACAAACAATGCTGACAGCCGTTTATCCGAACGGACGACGGGAAATCAGCCAGACAAAACGTCCGGAACTGGCCTTGTTTACAGACCGCGGACTTTACCGCCCGGGACAAAATCTGTATTTCAAAGGAATCGCTTATACAAATACAACCGACAAGCCTCATGCCATCGAAGGCGAAACGTTCAAAGTAACTCTCAGGGATGCGAACTGGAAAGAAGTGGCCACCAAAGAGTTCAAGACGAATAAATTCGGTTCTTTCAACGGAGAATTCACTTTGCCTCAGCAAACCCTTGGAGGAATGTTCACGCTGTCTACCGAATATCAAAGTGTAAATTTCCGTGTAGAGGAATACAAACGTCCCACTTTCTTCATTGATTTACTTCCCGTAAAAGGTGAAATTACGTTCGGCGACCTGGTGACAATCCAGGGAAAGGCACAGACTTTTTCCGGTATCTCCCTGCAAAGCGGAGAGATTACTTATCGTATCAACAAACGTCCCTTCTGGTTACGTAGCTACATTAGTAGTTTTTCTAACGAACAAGTAGCAGAAGGACAGGTTACTGTGAACAGCGACGGGACATTCTCTTTCAGTTTCCGTCCGGAAAAATCAAGTAGCAATCTCCCTGCCTATCAAAGTTATCTGGTCACAGCCACATTAACCGACAGCAATGGTGAAACCCAGGAAGCGACTTCCGTATTCTCTGTCGGGACATCAAGTATTGTCCTGAATACCGACCTTTCCGGACAGCTCGACAAAGATTCTGTAAAGGCTTCCGTATCGGCACAAACACTGAACGGTGAAAAAATAACAGTGAATGGGACTTATACGATAAACAGATTGGGTGACACCGAAAAACCGTCCAAATACGGAATCATTGAATACGAAGTAAAAGAACAGGTGGCAACCGGTAATTTTACATCCGGTAAAACGATTGATAAAAATGTATTCGCCAAACTAGCTTCCGGCCGTTATCAAATCAAGCTGGATGCAAATGATTCACAAGGACGTCCGGTCACTACAAAGCAGGATTTCATCCTATATAGTTTACGCGATAAAAGACCGCCGGTATTCATGCACACCTGGATGTTAGATGAAAAAGTCTGGTGTCTTCCCGGTGAAGAGGCGAAGATATTGTTTGGCACATCCGACAAAGATACACATATTTTATATGAACTTTACCAGGACAACAAATGTATTTCACGCAAACGCATCGTACTGAGTAATGAAAACCATCTCTTCCGTATCCCATTCATGGAAAGCTACGGAGAAGGAGTCGTGGCACAATTTACCTTTGTAAAAGACGGCAAATTATATACATCACGAACTGATATTAAACGCCAACAACCGAACCTCTCTTTGGCAATCAAACCGATTACCTTCCGTGACCATTTGCTACCCGGCAATAAGGAGACATGGAAATTCAGGATTTTAGATGCTGACTCCATGCCTGTTATGGCAGAAATGCTGGCCAGCATGTACGACGCGTCGTTAGATAAGATATTACCGTCCGGTTCCTTCAGCTGGAATTTCGACCCGAGAAGATATTTCTACTTATCTGCCCCCTCTTTCAACAGAGGCATCAGCATGGATGATAAGACAGCTTATAAATCAGAAGAGTCGAAAAATGTCAATGTTCCGGATTATCAATATGACCGCTTGAATTGGCAAGGAATCATGAATTTCAGAAACCGGGGAATGTATGCCGGAGGTATCATGATGAAGTCGGCAGCCCCTATGGCCGCTGCTGAAGCACAGGTTATCGGTTACAGAACGAATGACGCTGCAACCGCTACCGGAAATGTAGAAATGGTTGCAGACGATGAAGTAGAGGAATCAGGCATGACCGTCTTCTCTCTGGCAGACGGAGCTCCGGCTGAAAAAGGAATGTCAGAGCAGCAAGTTGTCCAGATACGCGAAAACTTCAACGAAACAGCCTTCTTCTATCCGTCATTACTGACGAATGAGGAGGGAGACGTCATGGTACAGTTCACGTTACCGGAAAGCAATACGACCTGGAAGTTCCAGGCACTGGCCAATACGGAAGACTTGAAATACGGCATGCTGACCAAAGAAGTCATCAGCAGCAAACCGTTGATGGTATTGCCGAACCTGCCACGCTTCATGCGCCAGGGTGACGAAGTATCCGTCAGCACACAGGTTATCAACAATTCAAAAGCGACTATCAACGGACGTGTCAGTCTTGAATTGTTCGACCCGGCAACCGACCAACCGGTTATCTGCCTGACCAAATCACAAAAGCCGTTTACCTTGTCTGCCGACAGCATCACCACCGCTTCATGGACCTTCCGCGTACCGGAGACCACCAATCTGATTGGTTGCCGCATCGTAGCAGATTCCGAATCCGGCAGTGACGGTGAACAACATTTAATTCCGGTTCTCTCCAACCAAATACTGGTAACGGAAAGCACACCTTTCTACCTGATGGAGAACGGAGAAAAACAAATCCGGTTGTCAGGAAAGAATGGAACGGACAGCCGTAATCCGTTCAGAATGACATTGGAACTGACAGGCAATCCTATCTGGTACGCCGTACAGGCTTTGCCTACGCTTACCCAACCGACAAATGACAATGTCATTTCCTGGTTCGCCTCTTATTATAGCAATACGCTGGCTAATTATATCGCAACAGCCAATCCGCGCATCCAAAAAGTAATCAGCCAGTGGAAGGCACAGGGCGGAACCGCTTCTACCCTTTATTCAAATCTCCAGAAGAATCAGGAGCTGAAGAATATCCTGCTGGAAGAAACTCCCTGGGTGCTGGCAGCCGAGAATGAAACGGAACAAAAGCAGCGTTTATCCCTGTTGTTTGATATGAACCGGGCAGCACAACAACGCGAAGTAGCCATGCAACAAATAGTAAAGCTACAGAACGAAGATGGCGGATGGAGCTGGTTCAAAGGTTTCCCGGCAAGCCGTGAAATAACGCTGTCTATCCTGAAAGGCATGTCACAGTTAGTTGAAATGAGCGCCGTACAATACGGACAACAGGAAAAGGAAATGCAGATGAAAGCGCTCAAATACCTGGACAAACAAATGCAGTCCGATTATGAAAGCCTGCAAAAGAACAACAAGAAATGGCAGAGCAGCGTTCCGAACGCATTGCAACTCGAATTTCTCTATGTCCGCAGTGCTTACCGCGACATTCCGGAACTGGGTGATACCCGCGAAGCAATCCGTTTCTATACAACGCAGGCAGAAAAGACCTGGAGCGAACAATCCCTTTACGGAAAAGGCGAAATCGCCCTGCTGATGTACCGCAACGGCAAAAAAGAAGTTGCCAATACGATATTGGCCTGGTTGCGCAAAACAGCCACCACGACCGCCGAAAAGGGAATGTATTGGGCCAACAACCGGAGAGGTAACAGTTATTTCACTTCGCCGATCGACACTCATTGTCTGCTGATGAAAGTGTTCAATACCTTATCGCAAGACAAGAAAGACACTGACCGCATGAAACAATGGCTGTTGAATCAGAAACGTACGCAGAACTGGGAATCTGTTCCTGCAACGCTGAATGCCATCTACGCATTAATTCTGACCGGAAACGACTGGCTGAATGAAAATAATACCTGCACCGTAACATGGGGCGGCAAAACATACAGCACAGCTGAAGGTGAAACAGCAACCGGTTATCTGAAGGTGGTACTGGATGAAAAAGAAATTTCTTCCGGTAGTAATTCCATTTCCATTCGGAAGGAAGGAAATACACCTGCCTGGGGAGCCGTTTACGAACAGTATTTCGAAAACATCGACAAAGTAGAAAAACAGAAAGGTGTACTCAATGTTGAAAAGAAATTATTCATCGAAAACAACAGCGGCAGCGGCTTACAAATTGTACCGGTAGAAAACGGAAAACTCCGCGTCGGAGACAAAGTAATCGTACGCCTGACTATCCGGACAGACCGCGAAATGGATTATGTATTCCTGAAAGACCTGCGCGCCGGCTGTTTCGAACCTGCCAACCAGCTATCAGGGACACAGTTCAGAGACGGAGTCGCCTATTACCAGTCGCCTACGGATGTTTCCGAAAACTTCTTCTTCAGCCGCCTGCCGGAAGGAACTTTCGTGATCGAATATCCGGTTTACGTGTCCCGCACCGGTGAATATGCCGGAGGACTAAGTACCATCCAATGCCTGTACGCACCTGAATTTGTGTCACATACGGAAGGGAATAATCTCACGGTTAATTGAAAATTAAAAATTGGAAATTGAAAATCAGGGATTGAATATGAAGAGTAGCAGAATGTTCTTATATCCGTCCAAAGGTAATTTTCAATTTTCAATTCTCAATTTTCAATTCAATTGTCTATCTTTGTAGAATAAACAATAGCTAAATAAAAAGTAAAATGAAACAGATTATTTTTATTTTTATGGCAATCCTGCTTGCTACAGGAATGGCCTCAGCTCAGAAAAAAGCTGTTATCGCAGCAGACGAAACCTCTCATGACTTTGGACAGATAAAAGAAGCTGACGGAAAAGTTTCCGCGACATTTGTCGTAAAAAACACAGGGGATGCGCCGTTGGCGATTACCCGCGTCATCGCTTCCTGCGGATGTACGACTCCGGAATGGACAAAAGAACCGATCGCTCCGGGAGCAAGCGGAAACATCAAGATAACATACGATCCGAAAGGACGTCCCGGCCCGTTCTCAAAAACAATTTCAGTTTACAGCAACGGAAAAACCGGAAGTTTTATCCTGACGATACGGGGAGAGGTAATTTGATTTCCAACAAGCAAAACTAAAAACAAAGAATGCTGAATATGAAAAGACTGAGCTTTATCCTTTGCGGCATATTATTCTTTGCTGTGCATATGGCAGCACAGAACGGAGCTCAGATAAGTGCAGACGAACTGACGTACAACTTCGGTACAATCGCTGAAGCTGACGGATTGGCCAGTCATACTTTTGAAATAAAGAATACGGGAGACGGCCCACTCGTCATCACCCGTGTTACAGCGTCTTGCGGTTGTACGCAACCGGAATGGACAAAAGAGCCGGTCGCTCCGGGAAAAACGGGCAATGTAAAAGTAACTTACAACCCCAAAGGTCGTCCCGGCCCTTTTTATAAAACTATTTCCATATTCAGCAATGGTAAGAAAGGCAGTTATACACTGGCAATCAAAGGGAATGTGACACCGAAACCGCTTACACCGGTTCTAATTTACCCGTATTCGATAGGCGACCTGAAGATGCAGACCAAGACGGTACTGTACAGCAGTATCCGCCCCGACGAAACACTGGGTGAAAAGATCAGCGTAAAGAATGAAGGAAAGACGACCCTGACAATCCATCCGGGAAAAGTGCCTCATTTCCTGACTGTCGAAGTACGTCCAACCCAACTGGCACCGGATGAAGTCGGTGAAATAACTTTACTTCTCGATGCCAAAGCAACCAAAAGAAAAGGCCGGGTTACAACAGAAATACCTTTAACGATCGAAAGTATCGGTCAGAAAGAAGTTTCCGGCGGAGTACACGTCGCAGCCAATATCATCGACAACTTCGGTAAACTTTCGGCTGCGGAAAAGGCACAGGCACCGGTTGCACAGTTGTCCGGCACATTACTTGACTTCGGTAAATTACCGGAAAAAGGAGGTTTCATTCCTCTGATCGGTGGAAAAGTGACCGGTACTGTCGAAGTAACCAACACCGGGAAATCTCCGCTTATCATCCACAGCTTTACCTGCGACGATGAACGGGTTGATATTTCAGGAGGAAAGAGAGAAGTAAAACCGGGAACAACGGCGACATTTAAAATATCAGTCCGTCCGCGAGAGATCAAGACGAAACTGGAAGCACTAGTAAATATTGTATGTAACGACCCGAACGGTCCTGTTCGCCTGATAAAGGTAACAGCAGAGAAATAATAAGCCAATTAAAACAATGTGCCAATATGCCAATGTCTTTTTCGATTGGCATATTGGCACATTAGCACATTAAATAATTATTCATCATGGAACATCCCGAAAACGACGATCTTTACAGAGGATTAAAGGTAAACAAGGGAGTAGCCGACGTACCGACTGTAAACCCATACCTCAAAAAAAAATTACGCAGAGAATATACCCCTTCCGAGTTCGTCGAAGGGATACTGAAAGGTAATATAACCATCCTCAGCCAGGCTGTCACGCTGGTTGAAAGTGCGAAATATGAACATCAGCAAATAGCCCAGGAAATCATTGAAAAATGTCTTCCGCATGCAGGCAAATCAGTCCGTATCGGTATTACGGGTGTTCCCGGAGCCGGGAAAAGTACGTCTATCGATGCTTTCGGCATGCACCTGATCAAAGAGGGACGCAAACTGGCTGTATTGGCTATCGATCCGAGCAGCGAACGATCCAAAGGTAGTATTCTCGGTGACAAAACCCGTATGGAAGCCCTGTCACGTGAGAAAAATGCGTTTATCCGCCCTTCCCCCTCGGCAGGATCATTGGGAGGTGTTGCCCGCAAAACACGCGAAACGATCGTTTTGTGCGAAGCTGCCGGCTTCGATACTGTATTCGTTGAAACGGTAGGTGTCGGACAGAGTGAGACGGCTGTTCACTCAATGGTCGACTTCTTCCTGCTCATCCAGTTAGCCGGCACAGGTGACGAATTGCAGGGCATCAAGCGTGGTATTATGGAAATGGCAGACGGGATCATCATCAACAAAGCGGATGGCGACAATATCGATAAGGCAAAGCTGGCTGCTGCCCAGTTCAAGAATGCTTTGCACCTTTTTCCACCTGCTGATTCCGGA
The DNA here is from genome assembly GCF_003635445.1 of Parabacteroides sp. AF17-3. Classification (NCBI taxonomy): domain Bacteria; kingdom Pseudomonadati; phylum Bacteroidota; class Bacteroidia; order Bacteroidales; family Tannerellaceae; genus Parabacteroides; species Parabacteroides sp. AF17-3. The sequence continues at coordinate 247,428 of NZ_QTMM01000012.1, forward strand.
TGGTTTCCTAAGGTGCTGACTTACTCCGGATATTATAATTTAGGTATCAAGGAAATCTGGGATATGGTCGGCGAATATATGGAATTTACTAAAAAGAACGGTTATTTCGACTATAAGCGGAACGAACAAGCCAAATATTGGATGTACGAAAGCATCAATGATACATTACGGGAAACATTCTATCACAATCCGGCTGTGGAAAGCATGCTATCTTCCACCGAACAACAGGTGCTGAAAAATGAGATCAGTTCATTCGTAGCTGCCAAAAGAATGATGGACCTGTTTCTGGAAAACCTGTCAAAGAAATAAACTTAATTGATATATAAAAAGAAAGCCCGTCGGATCAAATGATTCAACGGACTTTCTTTTTATATTCTCTTTTTCAATGCGGATCAGATAGAAGACACACGCAGTGTATTCAGCAGATCACGGTTGATCGGTTTGTCATTTTTGATCGCTTTTGAGAACGGAACATATACGATCTGGTCATTCTGGATACCCATCATGACATTACGCTGATCATCCAGCAAAGCATCAACGGCTGCAACTCCCATGCGGGTAGCCAGAATACGGTCCTGGGCAGTCGGAGATCCTCCACGCTGCAAGTGTCCGAGGATAGATACACGGACATCAAATTGCGGATATTCAGTTTTCACACGTTCGGCAACTCCCATGGCACCGCCGGTTACTTCACTTTCTGCAACCAATACGATACTACTGTTCTTCGATTTACGGAAACCGTTTTCGATCATTTCTGCCAACTGGTCTTTTTCCATGGAGATTTCCGGGATAATAGCCGCTTCGGCACCTGAAGCAATCGCACCGTTCAAAGCCAGGAAACCGGCATCACGTCCCATCACTTCGATAAAGAACAGACGGTCGTGGGAAGTGGCTGTATCACGTATCTTATCCACACATTCCATGATCGTGTTCAATGCCGTATCATAACCGATCGTTACATCCGTACCATATAAGTCATTATCGATCGTACCGGGAACACCGACTATCGGATAATTGAACTCCTGTGCAAAGATGCGCGCACCGGTCAACGTTCCGTCACCACCGATAGCGATCAGGGCGTCGATTCCCTCTTCCATTAACTTGTCGTATGCCTGCTTACGGCCTTCGGGAGTCTTGAACTCCAAACAACGAGCTGTCTTCAATATTGTTCCACCACGCTGGATGATGTTACTTACATTTTGTGTCTTGAACTCTTCAATCTCACCTGTAATCAATCCTCTGTATCCTCGGAAAATACCTTTAACTCTCATCCCGTTATAGATAGCGGAACGCGTCACTGCACGGATGGCTGCGTTCATTCCGGGAGCATCACCTCCGGACGTTAAAATGCCAATACATTTAATTGTAGACATAGCGTCTTTATTTTAAATTATTCGCGGCAAAAATAGTAATTATTTACCAACATTCTTTCATTTTCTCTTAAACTTCATGAAATCTTAACCGTTTTATCACCGGCTTGCATTCAACTCCCGGATACGCACGGCAACCTCTTCCATCAGCCATTTAGGGGTTGATGTGGCACCGCAGACTCCTACGCGGCGGACACCGGCAGGCAGCGGTTCGGTTATCTCTTTTACCTCAGAAATAAAGAGAGTATTCGGATTTGCTTTCCGACATTCTTCCAGCAACATCTTACCGTTCGAACTTTTCTTTCCCGCTACAAAATAAACCCAGTCATGGCTGGAAGCAAAGGCCTTTATATTCGGAAGGCGGTTTGCCACCTGACGGCAAATCGTATCGTGGTATTCAAAACGGGCATCCTCCGTTTTCCGTTTATATATTTCTTCCACGATCTTACGGAACCCGTCCAAAGACTTTGTCGTCTGGGAGAAAAGACAAATATCACGGCTGAAATCCAAACGGTCCAGGTCTTCTATCTTTTCAACCACAATGGCCGTACCATCAGTCTGGCCGACAAGGCCGTTTACTTCGGCATGCCCTTTTTTACCATAAATCACCAGCTGTGTATTATTTTCACGCGTCTCTTGATAACATTTATGTATCTTCCGTTGCAACTGGAGCACGACCGGACACGTTGCATCGACGATCGTTATCTCATTCTGCTTTGCAATCTCGTAGGTAGAAGGAGGTTCTCCATGTGCACGAAGCAAGACTTTTTTCCCTTTCAGCCTGGAAAATCCATGGTGATCGATAGTGCGTAATCCCTGTGCCTGAAGACGTTCTACCTCCAGGCTGTTATGTACAATGTCACCCAGGCAATACAGGATATCTGTGTTGTCCAGTTCACGTTCAGCGCTTTCAATAGCTGTAACAACTCCAAAACAGAATCCGGAACCTTTATCTATTTCGACTTCAATCATGATTATTTATTCCACCGCAGCTTTATTATATTGAACAAGAAGCCACGCTTTTTGTTCAGCGATAGTCATATGCGAATTATCCAGCACCACAGCATCATCGGCCTGGCGCAGCGGACTTTCTTTACGGGTAGAATCGATACGATCCCGCGTCTTCACGTTTTCAAGTACTTCTTCGAAAGAAGCGGCCTCACCTTTTGCTTTCAGTTCATCCAAACGGCGCTGTGCACGTACTTCCGGGCTGGCTGTCACATAAATTTTCAACTCTGCCTCCGGGAATACAACCGTACCTATATCTCTTCCGTCCATGATTATACCTTTCTCCTTGCCCATTTCCTGCTGCATAGCAACCAGTGCACGGCGAACGAAACCCAAAGTCGCTACCGGACTGACCCATCTGGCTACTTCCATTCCACGGATTTCCTTTTCAACCTTCACGCCATTCAGATAAGTATCCGGACGACCGGTTTCCGGATTAAACCGGAGAGATATATGGATATCATTCATCGATTCCTGCAGTTTTTCTTCATCGATCTGATCCCCTTTAAACAAATTATGCTGTATACAATATAATGTAACAGCACGATACATGGCACCGGTATCAATATATGTATAACCAATTTCCTTTGCCAAATCTTTTGCCATAGTACTTTTCCCCGTAGAGGAAACACCGTCTATAGCGATTACTATCTTTTTCATTCTTACATTTATTTATATTTCCTAAGGTTAAAAATCGGCCAGCGTAGTCGAAACACTCATCATCATCGACATAGCCGACGGATGATATTTAGCAAAAGAGACACCGACATCAAACATCTTTATCTTCACGCCGGCCCCGGCAGAAAAGCCAGCCAACCCGTTTCCGCCTCCCTGCAGTTTCATATCCATTTTAGTCTTCGGATTGAATCCCACCCCAATCCAGAAGTTTTCGCTGGGTATATAATCGATACCGATTACCAGGTGCTTAAATAATGCTTTGGCAAAATTATCACCTTTATACTCTTTATCCGCATTATCTATATAATCAAATTTCCAACGATTCAGATACATAGCCGTTAGTGACAAACGCAAAGGGGCATGGTTCATCTTTTTAGAAATCCCCATCTGGATATCCCACGGCATTTTTTGGCGGTCTTCATAATAAGGCTTCAACTGTGCCCCGATATTTTTCAGTACGACACCGAATGAAAACTCCTTTTCCGAATTGTAATAACTCAGCCCGGCATCGAAACATACCCCCAACGAGGTGTAAATATCATAATTGGAATAAAGGAACTTCATGGAGACACCGCCCCGCCAGCGTTCGGACAGATCATACGAAAAGAAACCGTTCACAGCGATATCACTGGCTGTGAAGTCACCTGTCGACTGATTATTCTCATCCATTCCCTTGAATTTTCCGTTATGGAAATAATGGACTCCTGCTCCCCAGGCTCCACGTTCACGAAATGCTTTAGTAAACAGGGCACTCCCCACGTTCACATCTGCAATATAGTTCATGTAATCCAGATTGATCATCCCGTCCATTTCACCTCCAAGCAGCGCCGGGTTGTGAAAGATAAGGGACGGATCACGTTCTACCAATGACACGGTATGCCCCCCCAAAGCATTAGCCCTGGCAGATGAAGGTAAAGTCAGAAATTCAAACACCTGATCTCCGGATTGTGCCGCGACCGATTGTAAAACGAAAGAAAAGAACAATATAATTAATGTATGTCTCATATTTTCTTAACAAAATGCGTACAAAGATAAAATGCAGTTATAACATATTCCATAAAGAGAAACGGAAAAAACAAGAAAAAGGTATATAAACACCATTATTTTTATTTTGGTTCAAAAATAAAGTGAAAATATTGAAGTATTTCTCCCTTTTTATATTTGGATATAAAATAATTTGTATTTTTGCAGTACAGGAAAACACATCTTTAAACATTATAAGAGTATGGAAGTTAAGAAATCACCGAAAGCGGACTTGGAAAGAGGCAAAACACTCGGTATCCTGATGGGTATGGTTGTGGGTTTGGCTGTTCTGTTCGTTGGGTTCGAATGGGGAACCCGTGATATCGAAATCGTCAAAAGTGAAGGCGTAGCTGATATCATCGCTGAAGAAGAAATTGAAATTACAAGACCGGAGGACACTCCTCCGCCTCCACCGCCACCCCCTGCACCGGCTGCCGTAGAACAGCTGAACATCGTGGATGACGACGTGGAACTGGACCAAGTGGATATCATCTCATCTGAGGACGACCAAAGTTCTGCACAGGTAGAAGCCTATGTAGCTCCGGCAGTTGTTGAAGAAGAAGAAGAATCCGCTCAACAGATCTTTACCGTTGTAGAAACAATGCCGGAATTCCCGGGTGGACAGGGAGCACTGCTTCAGTTCCTCGCTAAATCCATCAAATATCCGGTTATTGCACAGGAAAACGGTATTCAAGGTCGTGTTACTTGTTCATTCGTGGTTAATAAGGACGGTTCAATCGTTGACGCAGAAGTTATCCGCGGTGTAGACCCTTCTTTGGATAAAGAAGCTATCCGTGTGATCAACACCATGCCGAAATGGTCTCCTGGTAAGCAGAGAGGTAAACCAGTACGTGTTAAATATACAGTACCTGTTACCTTCAGATTGCAATAATATTTTTTTAAACATACTAAAAAAGGCTGCTGTGAACTTGCAGCCTTTTTTATTTCGTCTTATCCGTAATTTTAATCTATATGTTGTCTTTCAATGAGATCCAGGAAAAAGTAGAACATGAAATTTCCCAACTGAGTTTTGAATACCCCCCCAAAAGTTTATATGATCCAATAGAGTATATCCTGTCGCTTGGAGGAAAAAGGATCCGTCCGGCACTGGCTTTAATGGCCTGTAATTTATATAAAGAAAATATTGATAACGTCATCAACCCGGCATTGGGCGTTGAAGTATTCCACAACTTCACCCTACTTCATGATGACCTGATGGATAAGGCTGATAAAAGAAGAAATAAACCGACCGTCCATAAAGTATGGAACGACAATACGGCCATCCTTTCGGGAGATGCCATGCTGATTGCAGCTTACCAACTGATCGGAAAAACAGAACCGGACTATTTAAAAGAAGTATTCGACCTGTTCACAGAAACAGCACTCGAAATATGCGGAGGACAGCAATATGATATGGAATTTGAATCCCGCATGGATGTTACCGAGCCTGAATATATAGAAATGATCCGGTTAAAAACAGCGGTTTTACTTGCTTGCAGTTTAAAAATCGGAGCAATTACAGGCGGTGCATCCAAAGAAGATGCTGCCAACCTGTATGACTTCGGCATAAACATCGGACTGGCTTTTCAGCTACAGGATGATTTGCTGGACGTCTATGGAGACACTGCCACTTTCGGGAAAAATATCGGGGGCGACATCACCTGCAATAAAAAGACATTCCTGCTGATACATGCGTTTGAACTGGCTTCACCCGAACAAAAAGCGGTCCTGAATGACTGGATCGGCAAAACGACATTTGTAGCGGCAGAAAAGATCGAAGCTGTCACAGCTATATATAATGAATTGCATCTGAAAGATATTACCATTGCTAAAATGCAGGGATATTACGATAAGGCAATGGAGCATTTATCCCGATTGAACGTTGCCCCGGAGAAATTAAACATATTAAAAGAGGTCAGTAACCGTTTAATGTACCGCCAGTCTTAAAAAAATGAAACTAATAGATACGCACAACCATTTGTATCTGGAAGATTTCGATCCGGAACAAGAGGTACTGGTAAACGCTGCCCGTGAATCGGGCATCGATACGCTCCTGCTCCCCAATGTAGATGTCGAAACTATCGGCCGAATGCATGACCTATGTGATCGTTTTCCTGATTTTGCCTATCCAATGATGGGGTTACATCCGACCAGTGTGGACGGAAACTATGCCGGAAATCTAAAAACAACAGAATCCTATCTGGGGAAACGGGCTTACTGTGGAATCGGGGAAATCGGGATCGACCTCTACTGGGATAAAACCTATCTGAAAGAACAAAAAATAGTCTTTGAAGAACAGTTGCGATGGAGTATAGACCTGGACTTGCCGGTTGCCATCCACACCCGTGAAGCCTATTCCGAGGTATTGGACAGTATCCATAAAGTCGGTGCGGACAAATTAAAGGGTGTTTTTCATAGCTTTACCGGTACAACAGACGAATTGGAGGAGATCGGAAAGCTAAAAAACTTCAAACTGGGAATCAATGGTGTCATAACTTTCAAAAATTCGAAACTGTCGGAAACTATTCAATGCACCGACATGAATCATATAGTACTGGAAACCGACGCTCCCTACCTGGCTCCGGTGCCCTACAGAGGGAGAAGAAATGAGCCTGTATATATATGGAAGACGGCAGAGAAGGTAGCGGACACATTCGGTCTTACGCTTGATGAAACCGTACAAATAACAAGAAAAAACGCCTTGGATTTATTCAAAATTCCAAATAAAAAGGCTTAGTTTCAAATTTTAAGGTCAGATGCAAAATTTATTCCCTCAGATATTGTGTATATGTCAAGCAAAAACTTTAGATTTGTGCACTGAAACGTTTGCATATGGGAATTTTTTCGTATTTTGCGCTCGTTTTAGAGGAGACGAAGGCTGAAAATTGGAGAGATGCTCGAGTGGTTGAAGAGGCACGCCTGGAAAGCGTGTATACGCCTAAAGTGTATCGCGGGTTCGAATCCCGCTCTCTCCGCTTAAATACCATGAGGATATTATTAACAACAAAAATAAAAACAAATAAGAGAATTATTAATCTTAAAAATTAAACACACAATGAAAAAGTATTTTGCAAAAACATTCTTGGGTATTTGCGCCCTTGGAACTTCTACTGTAGCTTTTGCTCAAGACGCTACTGAACAAGTTGTTGAAGGTGGCATGTATCAGGCTTTAAAAACTAAGTTTATCGAAGGTGGTGCCGACTTCATGAGTTTGGTTGCTATCGCTTTGATTTTCGGTTTGGCTTTCTGCCTTGAAAGAATTATTTACCTGAACTTGGCTGAAACTAATTCAAGCAAATTATTAAAAGGTATTGAAGATGCACTTGATAAAGGTGATGTAGAAGGAGCAAAAGCTATCGCTCGTGATACAAGAGGTCCTATCGCATCTATCGCTTATCAGGGTTTGATGAGAATCGACCAGGGTATCGACGTTGTTGAAAAATCAATCGTTTCTTACGGTGGTGTACAGGGTGGTCTTTTGGAAAAGAACATGTCATGGATCACATTGTTTATCGCTATGGCTCCGTCATTAGGATTCTTGGGTACTGTAGTAGGTATGATCATGGCGTTCGATAAAATCGAACAGGTTGGTGATATCAGCCCGACGGTTGTTGCCGGTGGTATGAAAGTGGCCTTGATTACAACTGTAGGTGGTTTGATCGTAGCTTTGATCCTTCAGGTATTCTATAACTATTTGTTGAGCAAATTGGAAGCTATCCTGAACCAGATGGAAGATGCTTCAATCACATTGATCGACATGGTTATCAAATACAACCTTAAATTCAAAAAATAATTTAGAATTATGGCAGTTACTAAAATAAGAAAAATGTCCAGCTGGACACTGTTAATCGTTTCGATTATCAGTCTCGTAGTGCTGGGTATGTTCTACGCAGGAGGAGTTGTTGACCCTTCTGTTGAAATGAAAGAACCGATTTACACCGGTTTATTGATTAACTGGACATCTGTATTATTCTTTGTCACAATTATCAGTACAATTTTATTTGCTGTGTGGCAATTTATAACCTTACTCCAGACGAATGCAAAATCAGCTATAACTTCTTTGATCGTTATTGTTGTTTTCGCTGCGATTTTATTCATCACTTATTCTATGGGTGATGCAACTCCGCTGGGAGGAATGAATGCTGATTCTCAGAAATACAACATTCCTTTGTGGTTGAAAGTAACAGACATGTGGATTATGTCCACTGTTGTTCTGATGGTTTTGATCGTTGCAGCAGTAGTTTGGGGTTCTGTAAAAAGAATGCTTAATAGATAATAGTAATAACGAATCGATAAAACAAGAAAGAAATGGGTAAAAAAAGAAAGACACCGGGAATCAATGGTTCTTCTTCAGCCGATATTGCTTTCATGTTGCTTATCTTCTTCCTTATTACTACATCAATGGACACAGATAAAGGTTTGGCTAGACGTTTGCCGCCTCCTGTACCCAAAGATCAGAAGAAAAATGAAGAAATGGATATCAAAAAGAGAAATATCCTGGTCGTACTGATCAACAGTAACAACCAGATTCTCTGTAATAATGAATTCATTGATATTAAGCAACTAAGAGAAAAGGTTAGAAATTTCATTGAGAATCCTTACAACGACGAGCATATGCCCGAAAAGACTGAAGTAGACGTACCATTCTTCGGAAAGCAAATGGTAACAAAAAATCATGTTATCTCTTTGCAGAACGACCGTGGTACTGAATATCAGGCTTACATCGATGTTCAGAACGAATTGGCAGCAGCCTATAATGAACTGAGAGATGAAGTTTCCAGAAAGAAATTCGGTAAAGCTTTCGCTGATTTGGATGAAGATCAACAAAAGGCTGTGCAGATGATTTATCCGCAAAAGATATCAGAAGCAGAACCTAAAAATTATGGAGGCAAATAAGAATGGGAAAATTTAGTAAAGCAGGCGGCAGAGAGATGCCTGAATTGAATACCTCATCATTACCTGACTTGGTATTTGCCTTCCTGTTCTTCATCATGATGGTAACCTCTATGCGTGAAGTTACTTTGAAAGTAGTTTTCCAGGCTCCTCAGGCAACAGAGCTTCAGAAGTTGGAAAAGAAATCACTGGTAACATTCATTTATGTGGGTAAACCGACTCAGGAATTAAGATCAAAAATGGGTTCTGAAACTCGCTTACAACTGAACGACCAGTTTGCTGAAGTAAGCGAAATCGAAACTTACATTGCTCAGGAAAAGTCAAGTATGAAAGAGGAAGACCAGCCGTTTATGACTGTATCCATCAAAGCCGATAAAGAGACTAAGATGGGTGTTATCACAGACGTAAAGCAGGCGCTTCGTGAAGCATACGCATTGAAGATCAGTTACTCAGCTAGACAAGCTGTTGATTAACTAATTCAACGATAATAAAAAAAGGCAGGACTTCCGTTCTGCCTTTTTTATTGGAGTAAATTCAGCACTTACTCATTAACACCATATACATATCGGTGGATACAATTCTTCACCTCTTCGAATGATTGTTTCAGATCGATAGCTCCGTAAGTCATCAGGCGCATTTCCAGCAAAGGTTCCCCCTGACGATAGGGAGGCTGAAAATAAACATGATCATCCAACACATATCCCAAACGCTCATAAAAGCCTATTCTACGCTTACTCATCTCTTCGGTAGGCATTTCCACTTCCAGCACGACAGGAGCGTCACAAAGCGCCATAAACTGCTTCATCGACTCCCCTCCTATTCCGCCATTACGGGCAGAGGCGTCAATTGCAAAATGTTCCACATAAATAAACGTCCCGAAAGACCAGGCAGTAATAAAACCTGCATAAACCAGATCTTTAAATAAGGTATAAACAGTAAAACGAGGCTCATCTTTAACTAACTCCCGCACCAAAGAGAATGCCCGTCGCTCCGCTTCCGGAAAGGAATCGTTATATGTATTTTCTACTTTATCCAACAAAGGATCGGAAAAATCTTTTACCGGCCTGCATTCGATTACCGCACTTAAACTCATATTCTTATAATATTGATTGATTAATAAAAGAAAACTTACGAAATAAAATAATTGAGCGAATTATATCGTCTAATTATTATAGTTTGACTATATTTGTATCTAATTGTAATTATATAGAATAACAGAAATACAAATATACAGAAATTATGGCACACCATCAACTGGATGAATTGGATGAAAAAATATTAAAACTGATTATAGGTAATGCCCGTATGCCTTTCCTGGAAGTTGCCAGAGAATGTAATGTCTCAGGAGCCGCTATACACCAGAGAATACAGAAACTCACTAATCTGGGCGTTATCAAAGGCTCTGAATTCATTGTGGATAACACTAAAGTTGGCTACGAAACATGTGCTTATATGGGATTATTCCTGAAATCACCCGGACAATTCCCCTCTGTTACGGAAGCATTAAAGAAAATTCCGGAAGTAGTGGAATGCCATTACACGACGGGACAATACGATCTGTTCATTAAAATATATGCGAAGAACAACCAGCATCTGCTGAATATCATCCATAACAAACTCCAGCCATTAGGACTGGCACGGACAGAGTCGCTGATATCTTTCAAAGAAGCCTTTAAAAGACAGATACCGATCGACCTGGATGACGAATAAAAAATAAGGGACTTTTGAAATCAAAAGTCCCTTATTTTATGTATGAAAGTTATATCTTTTACTTTCGAAAGTCCCTTATTAGAATTCCGCATTGTTCGGAGTTCTCGGGAAAGGAATCACGTCGCGGATATTTGTCATACCTGTAACAAACAGCAACAAACGTTCGAAGCCTAAACCGAAGCCGGAATGAGGCGCCGTACCGAAACGACGGGTATCCATATACCACCAGATATCTTTTTCGGGTACTCCCATTTCAGAGGCACGTCTTGCCAGCTTTTCGTAATCTTCCTCACGCTGTGACCCGCCGATGATTTCTCCGATCTTCGGGAACAATACGTCCATGGCACGAACAGTCTTTCCGTCATCATTCTGCTTCATATAGAAAGATTTGATCTCTTTCGGATAATCAGTCAGGATAACCGGACATTTGAAATGTTCTTCCACCAGATAACGTTCGTGTTCTGAAGCAAGGTCGGCTCCCCAGAATATCGGGAATTCGAAGGTATGTCCTTTTGCCACTGCCTCTTCGAGGATCTTAACACCTTCGGTATAAGACAGACGGATAAAATCATGTTTCAGGACGAACTGCAAACGTTCGATCAGCTCTTTATCAAACATATTGTTCAGGAACTGAATATCATCCATACAGTTATCCAACGCCCACTGTATACAATATTTGATAAAGTCTTCCGCCAACTGCATGTTTTCAGCAATCTCATTGAAAGCAACTTCCGGTTCGATCATCCAGAACTCGGCCAGGTGGCGCGGAGTATTGGAGTTTTCGGCACGGAATGTCGGTCCGAACGTATAAATAGCTCCCAAAGACATGGCAGCCAATTCACCTTCCAACTGGCCCGAAACAGTCAGGCTGGCCTGCTTTCCAAAGAAATCGTCATCATAAATGATAGAGCCGTTTTCATCCTTTTTCAGGTCATACAGATTCATTGTCGTCACCTGAAACATCTGTCCGGCCCCTTCACAGTCTGAAGCTGTAATGATCGGTGTATGGAAATAGAAGAAACCTCTCTCATGAAAGAACTTGTGGATAGCGATCGCCATGTTATGACGGATGCGGAACACGGCACCAAACGTATTGGTACGCGGACGCAAATGAGCTATTTCACGTAGGAATTCAAGCGAGTGACCTTTCTTCTGCAACGGATAAGTAGCAGGATCGGCCGTACCGTAAATCTGAATTTCGGTAGCCTGGATCTCTACATTCTGACCTTGTCCCAGAGATTTAACCAATTCACCGTTCACACTGATACAAGCACCGGTCGTAATCGGTTTAAGGTATTCTTCACCCAATTTTTCCACATCCACAACGATCTGAACATTATTGATTGTAGAACCGTCATTCAGCGCAATAAAGCTAACCTGTTTACTACCACGACGGGTACGAACCCATCCCTTCACGTTAACGGTTGTACCGTAAGCTTCGCTTTTCAGTACATCTACAATTTTTGTTCTAGTAATTGTTTCCATGTTTATATGTTTATTCTTAGATAATCAAAACAAGATAGCCGGTATTGTCAACCGGCTAATCTTTGTATTATTCAAAAGCACCCATTCGGAGCGCGTTCACTTCACGTTCGTTCAGATAACGCCATTTTCCTCTTCCCAGGTTTCTTTTTGTAAGTCCGGCAAAATATACACGATCCAGTTTCGTCACATGATATCCCAATGATTCGAAGATACGGCGAACGATACGGTTACGTCCCGAGTGGATTTCGATACCCACCTGGCTCTTGTCGTCTTCGCTGGCATAGCTGATTGCATCTGCATGGATTTCGCCGTCTTCCAGCTCCAGTCCGTTAGCAATCTTTTCCATGTCTTCGATAGATACATTCTTATCCAACCATACGTGGTAGATCTTCTTCTTCTTGAATGACGGGTGAGTCAGCTTGGAAGCCAGGTCGCCATCATTAGTAAGAAGCAATACACCGGTTGTGTTACGGTCGAGGCGGCCTACCGGATAAATACGTTCCTGGCAAGCATTCTTCACCAGATCCATAACGGTAAGACGTTCCTGAGGATCGTCGGAAGTAGTTACACAGTTTTTCGGCTTATTCAACACGATATAGACCTTACTTTCGATCTGTACCGGTTTGTCGTTGAATTCAACCTTATCCTGACGGGTAATCTTCGTACCCAGTTCAGTAACCACTACATCATTTACTTTCACAGCACCGGCTGTGATAAATTCGTCAGCTTCACGACGTGAACAAACACCTGCATTCGACAAGAACTTGTTCAGACGGATCGGTTCGTTAGGGTCAGCCAGTACTTCTTTATACTTCAACTGTTTCTGGAAGTTGTACTTGGCATTCGGGTTGTAATCGTTTGTACGGCGTTGCTGGCCACCCGGACGTCTGTTGCCGTATCCGTTGTTGTTGCCATATCCACCGCCACGGTTATTATTACCGTACGAAGGTCTGCCGCCACCCCGATTATCACGAGAGTCATACGAATTTACGCGAGTATCACCCACTCTCGGTCTTCTTTTCTTCATGCCGTCACCAGCAGCTGCACCTTCCTGCGAAGGAGTATAAGGTCTGCTTGGTCTTTCGTCATAGTTAGGACGAGAAGGACGGTTGTAGGAACCGCCACCACCATACGAACGGTCATTGTTGCCGTAAGAGGGGCGATTGTTGCCATAAGAAGGACGGCTGTTGTAGCCACCTTCGCGATTTGAGTTGTAACCACCTTCACGATTGTTACCGTAACCACCCTCGCGATTATTTCCATAACCGCCACGGTTGTTATAAGATGGTCTGCTGTTATAACCACCACCTTCGCGGTTGTCATACGTACGAGGACGGCTCGGACGATCTCCGTAAGAAGAGCGGTTATCCCCGTAAGAATTATAACCGCCGCGGTCATCCCGGCTCGGACGGTCATATGGTCTCCGTTCATAGTTGTTTCCCTCAGGTCTGTTGTAACCTTGATTGTAAGGTCTTCTTTCACCTTCCTGATCTGTGTTTTCCCGTCTGATACTTGGTATCACCTTTCTAGGACGCGGTTGAGATTCTTCTCTTTCTTCTGTGCTCATTGTTGTAAATTAATAAATAATTAACTAATTGGTAACCTCACGGTTACGTTTATTTTCACACTAAATACCTGTATAATTATGCGGCGTAATCGCCTTTAATTCAGCTTTCACAGCATCACTGACCTGCAGCGTTCCGATAAAGTCACTGATTGATTTTTCAGTGATTCCCTCATTTGTCCGGGTTAAGGCTTTCAAAGCTTCGTAGGGCTTCGGATAACCTTCACGACGCAAGATCGTCTGGATACCTTCGGCAACGACAGCCCAGCAATTGTCCAGATCCCGGTACAGGGCGTTCTCATTCAATAACAATTTACCCAGCCCTTTTGTTAAGCTCTTGAATGCGATTTCGATGTGTGCCAAAGGTACACCGACATTACGCAACACGGTAGAGTCTGTCAAATCCCGCTGTAGACGGGAGATCGGCAATTTGGTAGCCAGGTGTTCCAGGATTGCATTAGCCATCCCCAGATTACCTTCTGCATTTTCAAAGTCGATCGGGTTTACCTTATGAGGCATTGCCGACGAACCTACTTCGCCCGCTTTAATCTTCTGCTTGAAATACTCCATAGAGATATACTGCCAGAAGTCACGGTTCAGGTCTATCAAAATTGTATTAACACGTTTCAAACCATCGAAAATGGCAGCCAGATTATCATAATTGGAAATCTGTGTAGTCCATTCCTCACGGCTCAGGCCCAGCACTTCATTCACAAACTTATTTCCGAAAGCCTTCCAGTCATATTGCGGATAAGCCACATGATGCGCATTAAAATTACCTGTCGCACCACCGAACTTGGCAGATACGGGAATAGCTTTTAATAAAGCGACCTGCTGTTCCAGGCGATACACAAACACCATGATCTCTTTACCCAGACGGGTCGGAGAAGCAGGCTGTCCGTGTGTTTTAGCCAGCATGGAAACATTGCTCCATTCTTCCGCATACTTTTTCAGCATGTCGATCACTTCCTGGATACCCGGATAATAAACTTCGTTCAAAGCATCTTTTATAGACAATGGAACCGAAGTATTATTAATATCCTGCGATGTCAATCCGAAATGGATAAACTCCTTGTAATCCTGCAAAGCCAGCAGATCGAATTTTTCTTTGATAAAATATTCAACGGCCTTTACATCATGGTTGGTTACGCTCTCGATCTCCTTAATACGGGTTGCGTCCTCCAGACTAAATTCCTTGTAAATTTTACGCAACGCTTCTTTGTTTTCCACTGTAGCCAGATTATTCAGCTGTGGAAGATACTCAGCCAGAGTAATAAAATACTCTATTTCGACTTGCACTCTATACTTGATAAGTGCATATTCTGAGAAGTAAGCCGCCAGGTTTTCGGCTTTATTTCTATATCGACCATCTACGGGCGATATGGCAGTTAGTGTTGAAAATACCATACTCATTTAGTTTATACACCTATATCCCTGAGTGTCCGGGCGATATACCAACGATATCGAATACTTATATACATTAATAATATAGAGACGCAAAGTTACTACATTTCTTCAGATTAAATGGTAGTAATGAATTTTTTTTCGACTTTTTTGCTGAAATGTTTGGAGGTAATAAAAAAAGCCGTATCTTTGCAGCGCTTTAGAGAGATAAGGCATACAAAATTTACTGAAGTAATGAAAGGGCGTTTAGCTCAGCTGGTTCAGAGCATCTGCCTTACAAGCAGAGGGTCGGCGGTTCGAATCCGTCAACGCCCACCTTTCATACCAATTGATTTCAACTTGGGCGTTTAGC
>NZ_QTMM01000012.1:262924-263366 GCF_003635445.1 Parabacteroides sp. AF17-3
CTTTCATACCAATTGATTTCAACTTGGGCGTTTAGCTCAGCTGGTTCAGAGCATCTGCCTTACAAGCAGAGGGTCGGCGGTTCGAATCCGTCAACGCCCACCTTTCATACCAATTGATTTCAACTTGGGCGTTTAGCTCAGCTGGTTCAGAGCATCTGCCTTACAAGCAGAGGGTCGGCGGTTCGAATCCGTCAACGCCCACTAAAAAAAAGACTTGCAAGTAATTGTAAGTCTTTTTTTATTCTATATAATTCAGCTATAGACGCATCTGCTTAATTAATCCAAGAATACTACCCAAAATTTCTCGATGACAACAAAGATTCATGTGTTTTTCACCTACCCAACAATACTTCAATAACTTACAGGCTTATCAGACACTAATACATTCAAATCTAGAAATAATTGAACCTACTTTTCCCTTGATGGAAAAGTAGGCAAAAGA